>JAKFWB010000286.1 GCA_021732945.1 Porphyrobacter sp. | reverse complement strand
AGCCGGCCTCGCCCCCGATGCCCGACATGGGCGGCATGGGGTTCTGAGCCGCTAGGGCGGGCGCGAGCCAGCGAAAGCTGGCCCCGCCTCGCCCAAGGCCGACCAGCGCGACCGCAAGGTCCCGTCTGACGACTCGGGCTTTGCCCGAGGCGGCCCAGCCAAGCACCACAACACGAAACCCCGGCGGAGCGATCCACCGGGGTTTTTGTTTATGCCGGTATGACACCCCGAGAATGTCGGCATTCGGGCGATGCCTCATATGCCGCGAATGTCGGCAAGCGGGTAGGACGCTGAATTTGGACGCGTTATACTCAAAGGCTTGTGAAGTGGCCTTTGGCTCTTAATCCGTCCAGGAATTCGGGCGTATAGGCCTGCTCTGGATGCGCTCGGACCGCCTTGTCGAGCGCCTCGGCATCCTTGCCGACCAGAATGCGCCACTGCCCAGCCTTGACTCCGTCCAGTATCACCCTGGCCGCCTCGGCCGATGACATCGGCGCGGTATCGCGGAAACCGGCATTGGCGAGTTCGATGATCTGATCGTCACTCAGGCTTGCCGGATCAATTCCTTGCGTTTCCAGGATAAAGTTGAGCTCTTTTTCGACCTCGCCCTGAATCCGCATCGAATTGCCCGCAATGTCGGTGCCGATATGGCCAGGCATGACGACTGAGCATTTGATGTGCGGCGCGTTGTTCGCCAGATCAGTGATCAAGGCCTCGGTAAAGCCCTTCACCGCGAATTTCGCGGCCGAATAGGCGGTATGCGGACGCTGTGGTCCCATCGTCGCCCAGAAGCCGTTGATGCTGGAAGTGTTGACAATGTGGCCCGCATCAGCGTTTTTCAGCAGCGGCAAAAACGCGCGCACGCCGTGAATAACGCCGTAAAAGCAGATGTTGAACGTTCGCTCCCACGCCGCGCGCTCGCCCGCAACAAAGCTGCCGCCCCCAGCAATACCGGCATTGTTGAACAAGAGATGGATCTTGTCGGTATCGAACGCGGTGCGCACTTCATCGGCCCATGCATTCAACTCCGCTTCGATCGCGACGTCGGCCCGGGTGCAATGAACCATCGTCCCCTGCGGTGCGGCGGCGCGGCAAAGACGCTCCGTCTCTGCCATGTTGTCTGCCGACACATCGCAAATCGCGACGGAGCAGCCTTCAGCAGCCAAGGCCAACGCCAGTTCGCGCCCCATGCCCGTCCCACCGCCAGTGATGACCGCGATTTTTCCTGCAAAGTCTTTCAGCGCCATCGCCCTTGTCCCCCCAATTGTCAGACCCAATCTGCCCGACTGCCATCCCGCCTCTATCACTACGCCTCAGTCGGTGGATCGCAAAATGGTTTGGGCAACCCGATCAATTCCGCCCCTGTCAGGATTTGTCGCAGTGTCTCGGCAGAATCGGGGGCGTTTCCCGGAAGGCCTCCTTTTGGCGCAATTCCCTGTATCCCCTCAAGAGCCCTAGCCCCGCCCCTCCAGCCATGCACGGCTGGTGCGGGCCACCTGCCAGGCGCGTTCGGTGAGATCGGGAAAGGCATCGCGTAAGGCGGCGGAGCGTTCCTCGACCGCCAGCGGCAAGTCATCCGGTAGCGCATCGACCATCGCAGCTAGCGCCAACCCGCCCTGCCCGAGCGGCATCCGGCGATTGATCGCATCGTCGATGATCGCGTCGAAATTGGTCAGGTCCGGCCCGGCAGCGGGCGCATCGCAGGGCTGGCAATAGGACAGCCATTCGCGCGGGATCGCCTTGAGGTCCGCCGCCGAGCCGCCTGATCGCGCCCAGTGCAACGTATCGACCAGCAGCGCCTTGGCATCGCCCTCCACGCTTGCGAGGATCGCGCGCGCCATGTGGATCGTCTTGACCTCGGTAAACACTCCGAATTCGAGATTGACCCTGACCCCTGTGCCCTTGGCCCGATCAACCAGCGCCTGAAACTTGGCGGTGGCCGCCGCCATGTCGGGGTCGCTGGAGACGCAGAGCAGGTTGCGCGCGCCCAGTTCCGCGGCGATCTCGACTAGCTCACACAGCCACGGATCGGGCGCGCCGGGCATGATCCATGCGACTTCAAGGTCGAGCAGTTCGACGCCCGCATCGCGCGCCTGTGTGCGGATCGCGCGCGTGGTGGCGGGCGTCCATGTGTCACGCTCCACCCACATTCCGCCAAAGTCGAAGTCGCAGGCAGCGGCGCATTCGATCAGCTGCGCCGGCGTTGCCTCAGGCATGATCCCGGCGGCGAGCGAGATCAGCCTCTTCGTCACAGCGTCTGGCCGTCGTCGAGCACGAAGTTAGTGCCGGTGACGAACTCCGAAGCATCGGAGCACAGGAACAGCACCATCGCGTCGAGCCCCTCCTCGCCCATCAAGCGGCGTTTCGGGAAGCGGGCGATCTGTTTCTGGCCCGGCTCGGTATCGAACCATTCATCATTGATTGCGGTGCGGATATAGCCGGGGGAGATCGTGTTGACGTTGATCCCAGCCCGCGCCCATTCGCGCGCCAACGTCTTGCCCGCCTGCACTACGCCCGCCTTTGACGCGGCATAGGCGACGAGGCCCGGCGAGGGCTCGAACGCGGTGATCGATGCGACCATGATGATCCGCCCCTTGGTCACTCCGTGCGCCATCATCCGCTTGGCCCCCTCGCGCGCGGTTAGGATTGCGCCCTTGAGGTTGATCGCGAGCGTGTGTTCGATCTCCTCCTCGGAAATGGTCGTCGCCATGC
This sequence comes from Porphyrobacter sp., assembly GCA_021732945.1. Classification (GTDB taxonomy): domain Bacteria; phylum Pseudomonadota; class Alphaproteobacteria; order Sphingomonadales; family Sphingomonadaceae; genus Erythrobacter. The sequence continues at coordinate 13,330 of JAKFWB010000286.1, read as the reverse complement.
CAGCGCCGTCCACCCCGGCATTGGCGATCACCGTGTCGACCGGGCCGAATGCAGCTTCGGCGGCATCGAATCCGGCGATGATGTCCGCCTCTCGCGCAACGTCCATTTGCACCGGGCAGGCGTTGGCCCCGATCCGGTCGGCCAGTTCCTCCAGCCGATCAATCCGCCGCGCTCCCAAGGCGACCTTCGCCCCGCTGACGGCAAGGATGCGGCCAAAGCGGGTGCCAAGCCCCGAAGATGCGCCGGTGATCAGCGCGGTGCGCCCGGAGAGTTCGAATGAAAAGCCCATCTAATTCTCAAATCCTCGTCATTGCGAGCGGAGCGAAGCAATCCATGGCCTGCGAGTGCAGCGAGATGCAAGGTCTGTCCATGGATTGCCGCGTCGCCTTCGGCTCCTCGCAATGACGAAAAGGGCAGGGATCAGGCGGGCAATTCCCCGTCGATATATTTCTTCAGCGTGGTCTGGAAATGCCGCACCCGGCTGTCCTGATAATGGCCAAGCTCCATCAGCCCATCCTTCATCGCCTTCATGCCGGTCTGCACGAAGGGCAGGTTGGCCATGTCCTGATCGAACACATTGGCGAGTTGCGGGCCCATGATATCATTGGCCCAGGCGAAGGGTTCGTCATCGGGGATATAGGTCGGCGCAACCGCGCGCGGGCGGTCCTGACCCTTGGGGGTCGGGAACAGCAGGCGGATTTCCATGATGCACCAGTCGGGCGTGTCACCCGGCAGCCAGCGGTACACCAGCGTCGGCAGGAAACCGATCCACGGGGCGAAATTGGGGAAGATGTTGTAGGTGAAATTGTCGAGGATCTCGGTGTCCGAGGCGTCGGAATAGTCATACCCGTAATTCTCGGCAAAGCCCTTGCGCCCGGCATCGGCCAGCACCTTGCGCGCGCCGAGCGGGTCATTGGGATCGTAGCCTTCGACCGGCTCTTCGCTAGCGTTGAAGCGCCGGTTGGTCTTGGCATCATCCCCGCCCGAAAACTCGTTCATTTTCTCCAGCACATAGTCCGAATTCTTGCCCTTCATATGCGGGCTGAGCACGCCCGACGGCGTGATCGCGCGGTTGAAGTGATCGCCGATCAGATCATACCGCGTGTTGGCATCCCCCAGAAATGCGAGCAATTGCGGGTGCGTGGTGACCGAGTGCCAGGCTTTCATGAAGGCCTCAGCTGTCGCTTTCCAGTTGGCTGGGATGCGTTTTTGCACCCACATGCCGGTGTAGCGATTGCCGAAATCATACTTCTCGTAATGCGATGCCGCCGGGCCGAGCCACGTTTTGAAATCGGGCAGGCTGTGATTCTCGGTCAGCATCACGAAGCCCTGCCACAGTTCCACCCTGGCTTCGGGCAGGGTCATGTCCTTGCCTTCGAGGTGCTTGAAATCCCAAGCGCAGGGGATTTCCTTCAAGCTGCCGTCGTTGCGCCAGGTGAAGCCGTGGAACGGGCAGCGCAATTGCACCGAAGGGCCGCTTTCGGTGCGCAGCTTGCGCCCGCGGTGAAGGCAGGCGTTGTAGAAGGCGCGCACGCCGCCATCCTTCTGGCGGATCAGCAGGAAGCTCTTGCCCGCAATCTCGAACACCACGGTGTCGCCCACATCAGGCATTTCATCCTCACGCGCGGCGAACAGCCAGACGTTGGGCCACATCTTCTCGCGCTCGAGCGCCGCGAATTCCTCCGAGATATAGGGCGCGACCGCCAGCGGCTCGTCCCCCATTGCGATGGTGGTTTCTTCAAACAGGTAATCGGGCGGGCGGCGGGTGTCGCCGTTGAGCATGTCGGTATAGCTGATCCCCGGGCAACGATCGCCGCGCGCAATATCCTTGATCTCGTTCATCGGAGTGGTCCGTCCTCGCACTTTGTGCAGTGTTTCGCGGCGCGAATATCACACAGGTTCGACGCACGGTCACCCTAGCGGATTGGAGAGGAATATGAGCCTGCCGGGAAAAATTGCCGCCTTGGGCGACATCATGCAGCTGGCTTTCGTGCCAGCGGATTTCGATGCGGCGGTGAAGCACTGGACTGAGACCATGGGCGTCGGCCCGTTCTTCATCATCGAGGGCATTCACCTTGAGGGGATGAAATATCGCGGCCAGCCGACCGATGCGGTGTTCGATCTTGCGCTGGCCTATTGGGGCGATTTGCAGATCGAGCTGATCCGCCCGCGTGATGATCACCCTTCGATCTATCGCGGGGAGTATGGATCGACCGGCAATGGGCTGCACCATGTGTGCATGCTGGTCGATGACTTGGCCGAGGCGCGGCGAGTGTGCGACGCGGCTGGGGCGGAGGTGGTGATCGAGGGCACTTTCGGCACCAGTCAGGTGATCTATGTCGATGCCGGTGGCGGGCCAGGGACGCTGGTGGAGATTCTCCAGCAGGCCAAGGATGGGCCGGATCTGTTCGGGATGATCAAGGCAGCGGGGATTGGCTGGGACGGGTCCGAGCCGCTGCGGCAGCTTGGTTAGCTCTGCTCGTCATTGCGAGGAGCCGTAGGCGACGAAGCAATCCATGACCCAAACGCCGACCGAAGGGCCGGTCCATGGATTGCTTCGCTACGCTCGCAATGACGACGTACGTGTGTCAGTCGCTCGCGCCGAGGTAACCCAACTGCCCCGCCTTGAAGATCGTCTGTGCCCGGTTCACCGAGTCCAGCTTCTCGCCCGCACGGTGGATGTGATACCGGATCGTGGCGTGTGACCGGTCAAGGATCATGCTGATTTCCTTGTCGGTCTTGCCGATGGCCGCCCAGCGCAGGCATTCGACTTCGCGCTTGGACAGCACGCAGTCGGACGGGATCCGCCGCTTGGTGCGGTTGGCCTGCACATAGCCGGCGACAAAGCAGCGCGTCACCATTGCGAACAGCGCGCCGTTCTCGGCGAATTCGGCGGACAGGTCTTCCTTGTCGCGGTCCATGCTGATGAAGCTCGACGCGGAAATCTGGCCAAATGGCAGATGCACCGGGATCACGATCGCCGCCTTGCACAGCGCACGCTTTTCGAAATCGGCGAGGTCGATCTCGTCAAGATAGCAGTTGCGCCAACGGGTGTTGAAGCCTTGGCGGTTGGCCCAGAAGGGCTCACTCTCATAGCGGCAGGCGCGCGGCAGCGGCGAATGCAGCGCGAGGCGGTGGTCCTCCCACCAGCGCGCGCCATCATCCAGCCAGCGGAAAATGTCGGCGTTGAGGACCGTGCCATCGGCATCGACCATCGGTTCCTTCGAGGAAATGTCGTCGCATACCGCGATCTGCATTCCGCGTTCCTGCGCGATCCGGGCGAGATTGACGGCGGCATCGTGGATGTCTTCAGGGCAGGTGATCGTCACCTGTTCCAGCAGCAGATCCAGCGATTCGCGACCTTGCGGCGTGCGCAATTCGACAACATTCGTAGCCATTGTCGGGCCTTGCTCCTCTCATTGTTTTCTGATTCGGCAGACTAACGCAATTATTCGGATTGTCCTCATCATTTACGTAGGGGAAGCCGTGGGCGGGGAGCGCTAGCGAAAGTGATGAGGAGACGGTCAGTCATGGGCTTTGGGGGCGGGAATTTCGGGGTGGTGCTCAAAGCCTTGGCGGGTGCGATCCCGGCGGATCGTCCGGCGCTGGTGCATGGGGAACGGGTGGTCAGCTGGGGAGAGCTGGATGCCATCACCGACCGGATCGCCGCCGGGCTGATCGCGCGCGGATTGCGCACGGGCGACATTGCCGGGCAAATGCTGCGCAACACGCCCGATTACATGCTCGCCTATTTTGGCTGCGTGAAGGCAGGCGTGGTGCCGGTCAATGTGAACTACCACTACAAGCCGCGCGAGCTTGCCGACATCTTCACCCGCTTTGGCCTGAAGGCGCTGTTCACTGAAAGTGCCTTTGCCGATGCCGCAGCCGAAGCCATGCCCGCAGGCACGCTGACAGTCGATGTCAGCGGCTCTGGCTGGTTGGCACTATGCGATACGCCGCTGCCCGCCGGGTTTGCCATCCATGATGATCCCGAAGCGCTGTTCCTCACCGCCACCGGCGGCACCACGGGGATGCCCAAGGCGGTGATGTGGCCGATGGATCAGGCGTGGGGTGCGTTCAATATCGGGCTGTGGCAGCGCCCGCCCGGCACCGCGCCGCTGGTTGTTGCCAGCCTTGACGAGCAAGTAGCGGAGGCCGCGCGGATCGGCCCGGAGCATCCCGCAAGCCCATCGCCGCTACTGCTGCTCAGCCCGCTGATGCACGGCGCGGGGCAGTTCACTGCGGTGATCCATCTGCTGAAAGGCGGCACGCTGGCGCTGCTCCCGGCGGCAAAGTTCGATGCTGAATCGGCGCTGGATGAGATCAAGCGCATTGCCGCGCGGGGCGTGTTTATCGTCGGCGATGCCTTCGCGCTGCCGCTCGCTGACCGTTTGGACGCGCGCGGCGATGGTGCGGAGGTGCTGGCGAGCTTGCGCACCATCACCTCGTCAGGCGCGGTGTTCTCACCCGCAGTCAAGGCGCGGCTGATCGCGCATCACCCCGCGCTGACGATCATCGACGCGCTGGGTTCATCCGAAAGCTCGGGCACCGGCATCGTCATCACCACCGCTGCGGGATCGAGCGGTCGGGGCAAGTTCCAGCCACTGCCGGGGCGCGAGACCAAGCTGTTTGACGAGAACTTGCAGGAAATCCCGCGCGGCTCTGACGGCGTCGGCATCGTCGCGCGCACCGGGCCGTTACCCTTAGGCTATCTTGGCGAAGATGCGAAGAACGCGGCGACCTTCCCCACCATCGGCGGCCAACGCTGGCTGATGACCGGAGACCGCGCGCGCTGGTCATCCGCCGGGACGCTCGAATTCATCGGCCGCGACAACATGTGCATCAACACCGGCGGCGAGAAGGTCTTCCCCGAGGAGGTGGAGGCGGTGCTTATGGGTCACCCTGCGGTACAGGATGCACGCGTCGTCAGCCTGTCCGATCCGCGCTTTGGCCGCAAAGTGGTGGCGGTTGTGCAGCCCGAAGGCACCCCGCCCGACGATTTGCAGGCACTGCTCGATAGCCATGCCCGCGCTGGGCTGGCCGGGTACAAGATCCCGCGCCTCTATGTGTTCACCGAAACATCGCTGCGCCTGAACAATGGCAAGCCCGATTACAAGACTGCGCAGGCGCTGGCTGATGCAGCGGGCGCGGGGTAGCGCGGCGGCGGTGGATGTGTCACGCTGTCATCAAAGCCGGGGCCAGCCCGACCCATATTCAGACGGTGCCATGGACCTCTCCATCCGGATCGCAACGCCTATGGACCTTCCCGCTGCGTCCGTTGCTGGACAAGCACATGGCGGCTGACGGGTAGCGGCAGCTGCCTCCAAGAGTCGGCGAGAGGTCGTGATTGGCCGGGTCTGGGTGGCAAGGTGAACGGAGGTTTCGCCTGACAGAATTCCGGACCGGGATGTGTCGCGACCCGTTCATACCGCTCCCTTGAGGTAGTCCACCATTGCCCGGACCTTGCGTGAAACATAAGCATTGGATGGGAACAAAATCCAGGCGGCTGTGTCGAAATCAGCGGCCGTGGCTTCCCATTCCGGCAGCAGATCAACCAAAGCGCCGCTACGGAGATCGGCGTCCACCATCCAGTCAGCCAGAAGCGCAGGGCCCATTCCGTCAAGCGCTGCGCTGCGAATGGCTGCGGGACTGGAGATCGCCAACCGGCCCTCCACCGCGACCTGCTGGATACCTTCCCCGCGCCTGAATGACCACATCGAGCGGTAGCCGGGCAGTGTGAGCAGCAGGCATCGCCGACCGGCGAGATCGGAGGGGTCGTCCAGGCTGCCTGCACCATCGAGGTAAGCCGGGCTCGCCACCACCCGGTAGCGCGTGTCCATCAGTCGGGTCGCGATCAGATCCCCGCTGGGCCGGACGGCAAGCCGCAGCGCCAGATCGATCCGCTCCGCCGCGATATCCACCACCGCATCGGTCAGCACCGCTTCCACCGCAATATCAGGGAAATCTGCCATGAACCGGTGCAGGCGCGGGGTCAGCCAGTGCACACCGAAGGCGGTTGACGCGGTGATTCGGATCAGACCGCTTGGCTGGGTCAGGGCGTCGCTAGCCTCCTCGCGGGCTGCATCAAGCTCGGCGACCAAGGTCAGCGAGCGTTCCAGATAGATCGTTCCGGCCTCGGTCAGGCTAAGCCGCCGCGTCGTGCGATCAAACAGGCGAAAGCCCAGCTCCCGCTCAAGCCCTGCAATCGTGCGTGACACAATCGACGGATCAATCAGCCGCTTGCGGGCCACTGCGGCGAACGAGCCTCCAGATGCGACATCGGCAAAGCATTTGAGCGCCGCGAGAGAGATGTCTTCCTGAGCCATTCATGCACTATTTGCATGAGAGCATGGTGAATGGCAATGTTTCCGATCAGAAATGCCGACCCCATGATCTGCTCCATCGAAAAGGAGACGATCATGACCACTATCCTCAGAATTGACGCCTCGGCCCGCCCCGGCCCCGCTCAGGCAACAGGTGAACAGGCTTCGTTCAGCCGTACTTTGGCCGACGCTGTGCAGCAGGGCCTGATCGCTCACCATGGTGCGCAGGTCACCTTCAAGCGCGATCTTGCCACCGATCCGCTGCCAGCGATCGCCGATGCCACCATCAGGGGCTTCTACACCCCCGCCGAGGCGATGGACGACGGCCTGCGGGCGGCAACCGCCCTGTCCGACAGCCTGATCGCCGAGATGGAGGCTGCCGACATCCTGCTCATTTCCACGCCTATGTACAATTTCGCGGTCCCGGCAGCACTGAAAGCGTGGATCGACCAGATCATGCGGATCAACCGGACCTTCGCTTATGAGAGCGGTCAGTTCAGCGGCCTGCTCAAGGGCAAGCGCGCCTATGTCACTTATTCCTATGGCGCGGGCGGCTATGGCGACGGCGGGCCGATGCAGAGCTTTGACTTCATGCGGCCCTATCTGACGATGATCCTCAATTTCATCGGCATCGAAAACGTCACCAGCTTCGCTGTCGAGGCGACCACGGCTGATGCGGACACAGTCGATGCCGCGATGGTCGCAGCGATTGCGGGGATCGAACGCCACTGTGCCGATGCAGGAGCGGTCTGATGCTGAACCCCAACATCAATCTGTCGGGCCAGACGGCGATTGTCAGCGGAGCCAGTCGCGGAATAGGCGAGGCTACGGTGAGGCGTCTCGCTCAGGCTGGTGCCAATGTCGTGCTGCTGGCGCGCTCTGCGACGGCAATCGCAAAGATCGCCGAAGAGCTCGGGTCGCGTGCCCTGCCAGTGGTGTGCGACGTGGCAAACTGGGAGTCGGTGCAGACCGCCGTCGCACGCTCTGTCAGGCACTTCGGGGCCATCGACATCTTGGTCAACAATGCCGGCGTGGTCGATCCGATCGCCCGCGTAGAGGATGCCGATCCCGAGGGTTGGGGCCACGTTGTCGATATCAATCTCAAGGGTGTGTTCCACTGCACGCGAGCAGTGCTTCCAGTGATGAAACGGGGCGGCGGCGGGACCATCATCAACATCTCGTCGGGTGCTGCCACCAGCGCGCTTGAGGGTTGGTCGCATTACTCTTCAACCAAGGCTGCCGCGCTGATGTTCACGCGCTGTGTGCACAAGGAAGAAGCAGACAACGGCATCCGCTGCGTCGGCCTTTCGCCGGGGACAGTCGCCACGCAGTTCCAGCGGACGATCCAGGCAGCCGGGATCAACCCCGTGTCGAAATTGGCGTGGTCGGCCCACATCCCTGCGGAATGGGCGGCAGAGGCGGTCGTGTGGCTGACGAGCGATCCGGCCCGCGAACATGATGGCAGCGACTTCTCGATCAAGACCGACGCCGGGCGCGCCGCCGTGGGATTGCCATTGCTTTAGAGCACTTTCCGACCAATCCGGGTCACCCTGATTGGTCGAAAAGTCCTCTAGAGTCTGTTTCAGTAGAGTGGAAACGCCTGCATCGCGTCAGGAAGCCCGCTGGACAGGAGTGGCGCGCAGCAGGGGCTGGGCTGCCCCTGCAAGGGCCGCGACGCAGCCAGCGGGCTTCCTGACGCGACCCCTGCGGGGCGGGCCGATTTTGGCCCACCACCGCGTCGCTTGTCGGTCACTATGCTTCAGCATGGCTCCCTCCTCGCTCCTCGTGCTGGGCCAAAATCGGCTCCGTGCAGGTGCTTCCACTCTACTGAAACAGACTCTAGGCAGCGGCGATGGCTGCTTCGGGGTCGCAAGCCGAACGGTAGCTCTTGCCTCTACGAGCCAAAAAGCCGCCGTCCGCGTTCAGCGCGCGCCCTCACCCGCCCTTGCGACTCGCCTCCGCCGCATCAACCGCAGCCTTGTCCCACGTCACCCGCGTCTGGGTTTGCGGGTTGAAGCGGCCGTTTTCGAAGCGCGCTGCCTTGGCAGCGGTGATTTCGGCTTCGGTCAGGTGCTCGCTTGGGGTCAGAGCAAACACGTCGATCCCGCGCGTGATCTCGGTGCCGTAGATGTGGCCGTTGTACCAATAGGTTGACCAGTAACCGCCGACCACCATCTGCTTGTCGTCAATCGGCCCGCGATCGAAGAAGGCGATCTCCTTCGGGTTGGCGCTGTCGGTGAAGTCCATCACGCTGAGGCCGCCCTGATACCAGGCCTGCGCAAACAGATCGCGGCCCGGGACCGGGATGATCGAGCCATTGTGCGCGACGCAGTTTTCCTTGTCGCTCTGCGGCGCGGGCATTTTGTAATGCGCGCGGAAGACGAGCTTGCCGTCCTTGATGTCGTAGATCGCATTGGCGCCCCAGGTCTTGGGGTCCGACGCCTTACAGCGCGGCCGCCCGCCGCCACCCCATTCGTCGGTGAAGATCACCTTTGTGCCATCATTGTTGAAGGTGGCCGAATGCCAATAGGCAAAGGTGGTGTCGGTCACCGCGTCGATCCGCTTGGGATTGAGCGGGTCCTTGATGTCGAACAGGATGCCATTGCCCGAGCAGGCACCCGCCGCGATTTTCAGCGCGGGAAAGACCGTGATGTCGTGGCAGTGATCGGTCGCCGCAGTGCGCTGCGTGTTGTCTCCATGATCACCGCCGCGCCACAGTCCGGCAATCTCGCCGGTGGCGGCGTCAGCAAAGACGCGCGGGCTCCTGACGATCCGCGCCTTGGATGGGTCTGCCACCGGGATTTCGATCACATCGACCGAAAACAGCGCGGTGCGGGTGTCTCCCGGAATCTCGCCGATGCAGCCAGCCAGTTCATCTTCTTCGCGGATACCAGCGGTGCCCGAGTTGTAGACGATCAGGCGCGTGGCATCGGCGCTGACGACCGAATGGGTGTGGCTGCCCCGGCAGGTCTGCACCCCGCCCACCTGACGCGGCTGGGTGAGATCGGAAATGTCGAAGATGCGCAGGCCCCTGAAGCGATCGGTGCTGATGTCGCCCGGCGCACCCTGCAATCCGCAATCCACCCGCCCGCGCGTCTGTTCGACGCTCATGACGAGGAGGTTGCCGACCACCGAGACATCGCCCTGCCCGCCCGGACACACGACCGAGCTCATCAGCGCAGGCACGCCATCCGCGCCCAGCTTGTAGAGGTTGAACCCGTGGTAGGAGCCCGCAACCATCACATCGCCAAAAAACGCCATGTCGGTGTTGGCGAAGTCGAGCAGCGGTGAACGTTCGGCGTATTCGGTGAGGTCTTCTTCGGTGCGTTCCGGGGTGGCAGGCGCGCTGGCGGCGGCTGGATCAGCAGCGGCCATCTCAGGCCTGGCCTCGTCCTTGGGGGCATCCTTGGCGGGCATGTCCTTGCCCATGGCTTCCTTCTCGCCTTCGGTCTGCTTGTCCTTCTTGGGCGGCACCGGCGGGCGCAGGTCGGCGGGGTTGGCGGGGTTGAAGAACCCGGCGGGCTTGCCCAGCGTCGCCACCTTGGTGAGATTGAGGATCGCCTCACCTGCATTGTCGAACCCAGCCGCAAGGCCCGAGCGCGGATCGGCCGAGAGGCCCGCCAGCAGCTTGTCCATCCGCTTGATCTCGCCCGTCTGTTCGCTGTCGATATCGCCGACGAACTGGAAGAGCACCGGATCGGCGGCCGTGCCATCTTCGTCGAGCAGCTTTTCGACCATGTCGACTGCGCCTTCGTGGTGGGCGATCATCAGGGTCAGGAACTGGCGGTCAAAATCGACCCCCTTGGCAGCGGCCAGCGCGGCCAGGGCTTCGGGCGAGGCCATGCCCATCATGGTGTGATGCGCATGATCCTTCATCATCGCATCCTCCACCGGCTCACCACGCTCGGACAGCCAGCCCTTCATGAAGGTGATCTCGTCCGCCTGACTGGATTCGATCCGGCCCGCGATATCGATCAGCTCCTTGGTGTTGGTGCGTTCCTTGACCAGCACAGCCATATCGACCGCCTGTTGGTGGTGGACGATCATGCCCTGCATGAACGCAACGTCCTCGGCGGTGTAGCTGGCTGCGGCCAGCTTGGTCGCCTGATCGGCGGTCAGCGTCTTGCTGGCCTGCCCCGGCGCGCCGGGCTGCACGATTGGCGCGGTTTGTGCCCCATTTTGCGCAAACGCGATGCCCGACGTGGTCAGCAGCAGAGCGGAAAACACGGCGCGCGAGGCACGCAGCGAGGCAGTTTTGATCATGATGTCCCCTTGAGCATAGGCTTGGCCGCGAGACTGCCGTGATGAGCGGGCCAGTCAACCCCCCACCAATAGACTCCTGCCGCTGTTCGACTAAACCGCCTTCTCGGTCGAGCAGCGACGAATCGCCCCGGCTGAGCTTTCCGGTCGCTGACGACGCACCTTTCACCGCACAAGCCAGGACGAAGCCTTGTCGCGGCGAATCGGGCGTGCGTAGTTACAACCGTTAATTCCAGCGTAACCCTGATGGAGTAATTTGTGCCGATGGCTCGTCCCCGCTTTCTTGCCGCGTTGACCGCTTTTGCCGCTGCTGCGGCAGTGATCGCGGCGCCAGCGTCAGCGCGCAATGATGAGCTTCAGGCGACCTTCGACAGCACCTTCGGCACGCAGGCCCGCCAGCCGCAAAGCTTTGAGGCGATCTACGCGTCAAGCTTGGAACAGCGCATTGCCGAACTGGCCGACCCTGCGCTGGGCCGCATCGGCGTTGCCGCGATTGACCTTGCCACGGGCGAAGAAGTGATGGTGCTGGGCGACCAGTTGTTCCCGCTCGCGTCGACCAGCAAGATTGCGGTGGCCGGTGCCTATCTCGAAATGGTGGAACAGGGGCGCTTTTCGCTCACGAGCGAATTTCCGCTGATGCTGCCAGTGCGTTCGGCCAAGTTCTCATCAACCCGCGCGCCGGTGCGCGAAGGGCAATATATGCCCGCGATTGATCTCATCGAGATCATGATCACCCGGTCGAGCAACCCCGCCACTGATGCGCTGCTGGCAGCGGTCGGCGGCCCGGGTGTCGTGAACAACTGGGTGCGCCGCCGGGGCATCAATGAATTCAGCATCAACCGCGATATTGCCACGCTGGTGCGCGATGATGGCGAGTATAACCCGGCGGAATATATCGATCCGCGCGATGCCGCCACCCCGCGCGCCATGGTGCGGATGCTGGCCGGGCTTTATCGCGGCGAGTTCCTGTCGGATCAGAGCCGTCAGGTGCTGCTTGGCGCGATGAGCCGGACGATCACCGGCAAGCGCCGCATCGCCGCCCACATTCCGCTCGAAGCGCGGGTCAGCCACAAGACCGGGTCGCTCAACAACACGTCGAGCGATATCGGGCTGATCGAATGCCCCGATGGCCGGGTGATTGCGGTGGCGATCTATGTCACCGGGCAAGGGACCAAGGCCGCGCGCGAAGAACGCATCGCCGCGATTGCCCGCGCGCTGTATGATGGCTTTGCCGCGCGGGCCCAGCAAAACCCGACCCGCAACTGGACCGCTGCCCCCTACGCCACCGGCGGCTGATTTCGGCAGAGCCACGCGGTGTCAAGCGCGGCCATCGAATCATAACGACGCAAACGAAAAAGGGCGGTGCCTCGCGGCACCGCCCTTATCGTATGTCCCAACCACCGGGGCGGCAGGAATCATATCCGATTACTCGGCAGCCTTCATGGCTTCTTCAGCGGTGGCTTCAGCAGCGTCGGCAGCGCCTTCAGCAGCTTCGGCAGTCGCGTCGGCAGCGCCTTCAACGGCTTCGCCAGCAGCTTCGGTGGCTTCGCCAGCAGCTTCAACAGCGGCGTCGGCGTTGGCGGTGGCGTCAGCAGCCATGGCGTCGGCAGCTTCGGTGGTTTCGGTGGCGGTTTCGCCCGAGCAAGCAGCGAGGCCCAGAGCCGAGGTGGCGATGGCGGCAGCGAGGATGATCTTGCGCATAGTGAAAATTCCTTCTTGAACGTTGGCACGCACCCCGGAAAGGGGAGCGTCGAGACCGGTTACGACCCCGGTTCGACTTGCCAAATAGTGGCAGGAATGGGGCAGCGCAAGGGGAATTAAGGCACGACGCCCAAATTTCGCCTTTTTTGTGCCACATTTTACCCGGCGCAGCCCCGCGATCCCTCTACCGGCGCGGCGCGCGGGATGCTAGCAGGCGGCATGATGAACCCGCACACACCCGGCAAGCAGCACCTCTATCTGGTCGATGGATCGTCCTATATCTTCCGGGCCTATCACCGGCTGCCGCCGCTGACGAACCCGCAAGGCACGCCGGTCGGCGCGGTCTATGGCTATACCACGATGCTGTGGAAGCTCGCCGCCGATCTGGATGCGGCCGATGGCCCGACCCACCTTGCCGTGATCCTCGACGCCAGCGGGGTCAGCTTCCGCAACGACATCTATGACCTTTACAAGGCCAACCGGCCCGAACCGCCTGAGGATCTCGTCCCGCAATTCCCGCTGATCCGCGATGCCACCCGCGCCTTCAGCCTGCCCTGCATCGAAGTACCGGGACTGGAAGCAGATGATCTGATCGCCACCTATGCCCGCCGCGCGCAGGAGCGGGGGTGGGACGTCACCATCGTCAGTTCCGACAAGGATCTGATGCAGCTGATTGGTGACGTGAACGGCGCGCGGATCGACATGCTCGACACCATGAAGAACCAGCGCATCTGGCTCGAAGAGGTCGAGGAAAAATTCGGCGTCACCCCCGATCTGGTCGGCGATGTGCTGGCGCTGATGGGCGATGCGGTCGACAATGTGCCGGGGATTTACGGGATTGGCCCCAAGACCGCGTCGAAGCTGATTGCCGAGCACGGCTCGCTCACCGCCGCGCTCGATTCCGCGTCCGCGATGAAGCCGTCAAAGCTGAAGGACCGGCTGATCGAGGGGCGGGCCGATGCCGAGCTGAGCAAGGTGCTGGTGACGCTGAAAGAGGATTGCGATCTGCCGCAACCGCTGGAGGAAATGAAGCTAGGCCCGGTGCC
>JAKFWB010000108.1 GCA_021732945.1 Porphyrobacter sp. | reverse complement strand
GATACCGCCATTCGGCCCACGGCCTATGCCGTGCTGCTTGGGATAGCCATGCTGACGTTCGGACAAATAGATCCGGGCATGGCGATGATCCTGACCGTCGCGGCCATTTTGCTGACGCTCCTCTTCGGATGGCAGACGGTGTGGCGCTTGTGGCGCGTTCCCGAGAAGGGCGCCGCCAGCCCCGACGAGCAGCACCGCTGGCGCAAGGCGAGCGCGATGATGGGTCTGACCACGATCATGTTCGCAGCAGAGGCCGCAATTCCGCTCATCGTGGTCGGCGCGCTGTCCACGTTGGAGCAGGCCGGGCTGTTTCGCGTCGCGACCGCGGTCACGGTCTTTGCGAACATGCCAGCGTCGATGATCCTCGCCATGATTCCAGCCATGATGACGTCGCTCTATCAGCGGCAGGAATTTCGCAAGCTTCAGCGATTGGCGTTGGTCGCGGCTTTGATCATCCTGTTGCCCACGCTTGCGCTTGCCGGATGCCTCTGGATTTTCGGGGAAGACCTGCTTGCCCTTGGCTTTGGCGATGATTACCGCGCCGCGGGATTGATCATGTCGATACTGGCGGGGGCAAGTGTTGTGAACGCGGTGGCGGGGGCCAGCATCAGCCTGCTGCACGCAGCGCGGCATGATGCCGTGGTGACCCGCGCTTTCGCCGTGTCGCTTGCGACAACCTGCACCGGGCTGCTGATCGCGGCATGGGATGGAAGCGCGGTTGGCTTTGCGATTGCGGTGGTCGCGGGACTTTTTGCCAGAGCCACCTTTCTGGTTGTGGCGACGGTTCGTTTTGTCGGGATTGATCCGACGATCTTGGGGGTTTTCAGAATGGTGGGCCGGCATCCATGAGATGGGCTTGCGAAGCGTGATGCGCAAAATTGCCTTCCTGCTGCCCGATTTCGGCGGGGGCGGAGCCGAGCGGCTCAGCCTGACGCTGGCGCACGAATTTGCGGCGGCGGGCCATGCCCCGGAATTCGTTGTGGTGCGCGCGGAAGGGGAGTTGCTCGACGAGGCGCGAGCAGCGTTACCCGTCCACGACCTTGGCTGTCACCGGGCGCGCCAACTGCTCCGCCCGTTCGCGGCCTATCTGAAGAACCGCAAGCCCCACGCGCTTATCGCCACAATGTGGCCGCTCACCGTCATCGCGCCGCTTGCGGCGCGACTTGCCGGATATCGCGGCAAGGTGGTGGTCAGCGAGCACGCTTTGCTGTTGCACCAATACGCCGGATGGGGCCTTGCCACGGGTCTCTTCCTGCGCGCGTCGACCTTTCTGGGCTACCGCATTGCCTCGGCGCGCATAGGGGTATCGCAGGGAAGCTGCGACGACATGGCCAAGCTGTCACGGATGCGCCGGGACAAATTCACAACAATCCACAATCCGATCCCTGCCGCGATTGAACCTTCAGCGGATGCCATCAGCGCTGCGAACACCTTGTGGGGCACAGCCGGGCCGCGCCTGCTGACGGTTGGCAAACTCAAGTGGGAAAAGAACCACGCGCTGCTGCTGCGCGCCTTCGCCGCATTACCGCGCAGCGATGCGCGGCTGATGATGCTAGGCAATGGCTCCGAAGACGCCGCTCTGCGAGCGCTTGCTCAGGAACTCGGGATTGGTGAGCGGGTGGTGTTCGCAGGTTTCCACCCCGACCCATCGCCCTTCTATGCCACCGCCGATCTGTTTGTGCTGTCCTCTGACAACGAAGGTTTCGGCAATGTCATCGTCGAGGCGCTGTCATTCGGCTTGCCCGTAGTGTCGACCGACTGCCCAGCGGGACCTGCCGAAATCCTCGAAGACGGGCGGTTCGGGCGGTTGACGCCGGTGGGTGATGCGCCCGCTCTCACCCGCGCCATGGACGAAGCCCTCGATACCCCCGTTGACCGCGGTGCCCTGATCCGCCGCGCCGCTGATTTCGCCCCAGAGATTGCCGCCCGCCAGTACCTCGAATTGCTCGGCCTGTGATGCCTTCCACGATCTATCTGACCCGCAATGGTCTGCTTGAGCCGCTCGGCCAGAGCCAGGTGCTCGCTTACCTGCGGGGTCTGTCGCGTGATTACCGGATCACGCTGATCACCTATGAAAAGGATGCCGACCGGGCCGATAGCGCGCGCATGGCGGCAATGCGCGCCGAATGCGAAAGGCTGGGCATCCGGTGGTTGCCGCAGCATTTCCGCGCGCAGCCCAAGTGGATTGCGCCGGCGCTGTCGATGGTGCGGATGGTCTGGCTGCTTTACCGCGAGGTGAAGCAACAGGGCGCGCGCCTCATCCATTCGCGGTCCTACATTCCCGCCGCCGTGGCGATGATCGTCGGGCGCATCACCGGCGTGCCTTTCATCTTCGATATGCGCGCGCTCTGGCCGGAAGAACTGATTACCGCGGGGCGGCTGCGGCGCGGCTCGCTGTTGCACCGGGCTATTGTCGCGGCCGAGGCTGCGTGCCTGAAACGTGCCGGAGCGGTCGTGTCGCTGACCCATGCGGCAGTCGCGCATTTGCAGCGGGCCTATCCGGCGGCGATGATCTGGCAAGGGGTTGCGGTGATCCCGACCTGCGCTGACCTTGATCGTTTCGTGCCCCCGCCAGCGCCCCCATCACGCATAGTGATCGGCTGTCTTGGAACGGTGTTGAGCGGCTGGTTCCGGCTGGATTGGCTGGCGGCCTTTCTGCAAGTGGCCGCCGAAAGCGATCCTGACGCCGTGTTTGAATTGACCACGCTCGACAATGCGGCGCAGGTCCGGGCAGCTCTGGATCCCACAGGGCAGTTGGGTAACCGTATGACCATCGCCCCCTGCGCGCCGGATCAGGTCCACACTGTGTTGCAGCGGCAGACGGCCTCTGTGATGTTTTTCACTGACGGCCTCAGCAAGCTCGGCAGCTCGCCCACGCGGATGGCGGA
Source organism: Porphyrobacter sp. (assembly GCA_021732945.1). Classification (GTDB taxonomy): domain Bacteria; phylum Pseudomonadota; class Alphaproteobacteria; order Sphingomonadales; family Sphingomonadaceae; genus Erythrobacter. The sequence continues at coordinate 13,644 of JAKFWB010000108.1, read as the reverse complement.
AATTCTCGGCTGCGGCATGCCGGTGGTTGCCAATGATGGCGTCGGCGATGTCGCCTACATTATCCGGAAATATCGCGTTGGTGTGTTGGCCGAAAGTGCCGCGCCCGATGCCATGGCACGCGCCTGGAACGCGCTGTTGGAGCTCCTGAAAGACCCCGATCTGCGCACCCGCTGTCGTCAGGCTGCCGAAGAAATCTTCTCGCTTGAGGCAGGGACTACGGCTTACGCACAGATCTATCGCGAACTGACCGCTGGAGAACAATCATGTGCGGATTGACCGGCGTGCTGCTTCCCGAAGGCCAGGCGGCAGAGGGTCTGCCACGGCTGGTGCAAGCAATGACCAGCGCTTTGGTCCATCGCGGCCCCGATGCTGAGGGGGTCTGGGCCGATGATGGCATCGCGCTCGGCCACCGGCGGCTGTCGATCCTTGATCTCAGCGAGGCCGGTGCGCAGCCGATGCATTCGACCTGCGGACGGCTGGTAATCGCTTACAACGGCGAGATCTACAATCACCTCGATCTGCGCCGCGCGTTGGAGGCAGCAGGAGCTGCGCCCGAATGGAAAGGGCATTCGGATACCGAAACCCTGCTCGCAGGCATCATCCATTGGGGTCTGGATGAGACGCTGAACCGCGCTTCGGGCATGTTTGCGATGGCGGTGTGGGACCGGCGTGAGCGACGCTTGTCACTCGCGCGGGATCGGGTTGGAGAAAAGCCGCTTTACTGGGGTTGGGCCGGGCGTGCGTTGGTGTTCGGGTCCGAGCTAAAGGCCCTGCGCCAGCATCCCGAATTCCCGCGCGACGTGTGCCGCGATGCACTCGCGCAATATTTGCAGTTTGCCTATGTTCCCGCGCCGCGCAGCATCCATCCCGGGATTTACAAGCTTGAGCCCGGATGCATCCTAGAAATTGATGGCGCACCGCCTGCGGTTGCTCCACGGCAACCCTTGCGGCCGGGGGACCGCCACGGGTCGCTGGCGATCCGGCGCTATTGGTCGCTGAATGATACAATCGAGACTGGGGCGGCAACGCAATATACCACTGAGGACGAGGCAATAGCGCGGGTCGATGCTGCGCTGCGCCAATCGGTCAGCCAGCAGATGGTCGCCGATGTGCCTTTGGGCGCGTTCTTGTCCGGCGGGATCGACAGCTCGCTGATCGTCGCCTTGATGCAATCGCAGTCATCGCAAGCCGTGCGGACCTTCACCATCGGGTTTGAAAACGCCGCCTTCAACGAGGCGCCCTTTGCCGCCGCCGTGGCGCAGCATCTTGGCACGCAGCACAGCGAACTAATCGTGACCGAGGCTGAGACGCGCGACGTGATCCCGATGCTGCCCGACATGTATGACGAGCCCTTCGCGGATTCGTCGCAGATCCCGACCTATCTGGTCAGCAAGGCGGCACGCTCTGCCGTCACGGTCGCCTTGTCGGGCGATGCCGGGGATGAGCTGTTCGGCGGCTATAATCGCTATTTCTGGGGCCCGCGGATCTGGGCGAAGCTGGACTGGATGCCCCATGCGCTGCGGCGCGGATTGGGATCGGCTATCGGCGCGGTTCCTTTTGCAGCGTGGGACAGTGTGGGCACGCTCACCGGTGGCCGCGTGGCGCGTCCGGGCGACAAGGCCCACCGGCTCGCCGCACGCTTGCGCGATGTGCGGACGATTGATGATCTTTATCGCAGCCTCGTATCGGAATGGCCGGGCGCTTCGATGGTTGGCGGGCGGGATAGCCCCAACCGCTCGATCCTCGACGACCCCTTGCCTGCGGTGCTTGGCGGTGATGCTGCCGCGCGCATGATGGCGCAGGATATGCGGACCTATTTGCCCGACGACATTCTGTGCAAGGTCGACCGCGCGGCAATGGCGGTCAGCCTCGAAACGCGCGTGCCTTTTCTCGATCCCGGCGTGATAGCAGCATCGGCGCGCCTGCCGATGGCGATGAAGATCCGTGGCGACCAAGGCAAATGGTTGCTGCGGCAAATCCTCTACCGCCATGTCCCGCGCGAGTTGATCGAGCGCCCCAAGGCCGGTTTCGGCATCCCCGTCGGCGAATGGCTGCGCGGACCGTTGCGTGCTTGGGCCGATGATCTGCTGTCCGAAGCGGCCTTGCAGCGCGACGGCCTGATTGACCCAGCCCCAGTGCTTCAGGCATGGCGCGAGCACTTGGATGGGCACCGTGACTGGACCCATCGCCTGTGGATCATTCTGATGCTGCAGGCTTGGCGGGCGCAATGAGCATGAGCAACACAGATCCCCTGACCGTCGCCTCATTCGGCGATGAATGGGCGCGATATGACCAGAACGCCTTGGATGAAGCCGAACACGCCTTCATTTTTGAGCAGTATTTCGGGATATTCCCGTGGGATAAACTGCCGGATGCAGCGCGGGGTTTTGACATGGGCTGCGGCTCCGGCCGTTGGGCATTGCTGGTCGCGCCGCGGGTCGGCTTGCTGACTTGTATTGATCCCGCACCGGCAGCGCTGGCAGTAGCACAGCGCAAGCTTGCTCACTTGAGCAACGTCGAATTCGTGAATGCCGGGGTGGACGAGGAACCGCTTCCCGCAAACAGTCAAGACTTCGGCTATTCGCTGGGGGTGTTGCACCATATTCCCGATACCAGTGCAGCCTTGCGCGATTGCGTCAGGATGTTGAAGCCCAGTGCGCCCTTCCTGTTATACTTGTATTATCGGTTCGATAACAGGCCTCTATGGTATGGGATGATCTGGCGCATGACTGATGTTGTCCGCAAGCAAATCAGCCGTCTGTCGCCCGCCGCAAAGTCGTTCACTACCGACCTGATCGCCACCGTGGTCTATTTCCCACTGGCAAGAGCCGCTCTCCTCGCAGAAAGGCTCGGGGCGGACGTGGACGGCTGGCTTTTGTCGACCTATCGCAAGACCAGCTTTTACACGATGCGGACAGATGCCAGAGACCGCTTTGGTACGCCGCTTGAACAGCGCTTCACCAAATCAGAGATCGAAGCGATGATGCGCGGTGCCGGCCTTGAGGACATCCGCTTCTCGGATGATTTCCCCTTCTGGTGTGCTGTGGGTCGAAAAGCAGATACGCAGTCATGAAGATTGCAATGCTCACGAAATATGGTGATCTGGCTGCCAGCACGCGGCAGCGGTTTGGGCAATATCGGCCCTTTCTCGAAGAAGCGGGATGCACCCTCCTTCACCGCCCCTTGCTTGATGACCACTATCTGGGCAGGCTCTATGCTGACGAACCGCGTGACCGCTGGCATGTGGCAAGACGCTATATTGAGCGGATCAAATGGCTTACGTCGTCACCCGATGTCGACCTGATCTGGTTGCATTGCGAAGCGTTTCCCTACCTTCCGGGCGTTGCTGAGCGGCTGGTCAATGTGTCGGGCAAGCCTGTTGTCTTCGATTACGATGATGCGATCTTTCACAACTACGACCTCCACTCAAACAAGCTGGCCCGGAGATTTCTGGGAAAGAAGTTGCACGTAACCCTCGCCTCAGCCGACGCCGCCTTTTGCGGAAACGCATATTTGGCTGATTACGCGCGGCCGCACTGCCCGCGCGTGGAGATTATTCCCACGGTTGTCGATCTGGCAGTCTATACCGTCAGGCCTGAGATCACCGCCGGAGACGCTCTAACCATCGGCTGGATCGGAACGCCCAGCACTTACGCTGAATACGTGCAGCCCATGATGCCGCTGCTCGCAGAGGCCGCGCAGGCAGCCGGTGCACGCATCATCGCTGTGGGTGCCGGGGCCTCAGCAACCGGCCATCCCCTGCTCGATATTCTACCGTGGAGCGAGGCTTCGGAAGTCTCGAACATCCACCAAATGAGCATAGGCATCATGCCGCTTGACGATACGCCCTGGGCGCGCGGCAAGTGCGGGTACAAACTCATTCAATACATGGCCTGCGGAATCCCCGTCATTGCCTCTCCGGTCGGGGTCAATGCCGATATCGTCGAGCACGGCGTGAATGGCTTCCTTGCCAACACCGAGGCCGAGTGGCGTGAGGCAATCCGCATGTTGCTGCATGATCCCGAGTTGCGGCAGCGCATGGGTGCGGCAGGCCGAAAGAAGGTTGAGGCGCAGTATTCGCTTCAGGTCTGGGGGCCGCAGGTGGCGGACATGTTGCTCGATGTGGCGAAAGGTCACAGCCAGCAGTGATCTACACCACCTTTGCCGCTTTCCTGTTCATATTGAGCCTCTCGACTCTGGGCCCCAACCGGCTGCGGCGGCAAGCCTACTTTCCCGTCTTGCTGACAATGTTTGTGTTCGCGGCCTTTCGATACAAAGTTGGGTGCGATTGGTCAGGCTATTATTATCAGTATGTTGCAGCAGATTATGTTGCCCGAGACCTGATTGCCGAGCTGAACGAGCCGCTGTGGTGGATCATCGTCGAATGGATCAAGGCGGGTGACTTGGGCTACCCGGCGCTCAACATTATCTCGAGTGCGATCTTCTTTGCCGGCGTCCATGTTCTGGCGCGCAGGCAACCCGATCCGCTTGGCTTTCTGGTCCTGCTGTTCCCGATTCTGGTCGTGAACATGCCGATGTCCGGCATCAGGCAAGGGGCGGCTATCGGGCTGATCTGCATTGCGTTTGCCGCCTTCATGGACCGCCGCCCCATCCGGTTCGCGGCGCTGGTGCTGCTCGCGGGCGGGCTTCACACTAGCGCCTTAGTGTTCATGGTGCTCGTACCCTTGGCAACGGGCACCTACAGCAAAGGTCGTTTGCTGGTCGCGGCCGGACTCGCCATCCCCGGGCTCCTGTTCCTGGCCGGTGGGTATAGCACCGGGCTGGCAATCGCCCGATACATCGGCACTGGGATCGATGCCTTCGGTGCAGTCTTCCGAGTTGGCGTGATCCTTGTTTCGGGTGTGTATTTCTTCGTATTCCTCAACAAGAAATGGTCAGAGAAATACCCACAAGATCACAGCCTTGTAAACATGGGCGGGATTGCGATGATATTCGCGATCTTCCTTCTGCCACTTTCGAGCGTCGTTGCAGACCGATTCGCCTATTATCTGATACCAATCCAAGCGATGATATTCGCGCGTGTGCCATTCTTCGCATTCAAGTTGAGCAAGTGGCTCCATGTGATCTTGCCCTATGTTGCTCTCATGACAATGTTTGTGGGCTGGACATTGGCCTCACCTCTGTTCGAACAGTGCTACCTGCCCTACGACACCTGGCTTTTCGGAACGCCGAAGGGCAGCATCCTCAAGGAGGAATTGTTCCTATGACGCTTGCACTGATTGGCGGATCGAACGCGATCGTGGCCCTTTGTCCGTCGCTACATCTCGCTCCATGATGATCGAGCAATCCTCAAGCAGACCATCGCGTCACGGCAAAGGCAGCGAGCGTCTGTCGCTGGCGGCGGGCGGCATCTCGGGCAGCTGGATCTTGTGGCTGGGCCTGTTTTTTGTTGCGCTGGCGCTGCTCGGCGGAAGCTCGCGGCCGGACCCAATCCAGAATGCCGCCTTGCGACCCATCGCGGCTCTGCTGCTGATCCCGGCGCTGTATCATCTGCGGATTGCCGACCTTGCTGGCGCAAGGGCACTGCTGGCGTTGGGAGGGTTGATGCTTGGCTGGATGATCCTCCAGCTTATCCCGATGCCCCCCGCACTGTGGCAGGCATTGCCGGGCCGGGCGACCATAGCCGAGTTGGATGGCCTAGCCGGTTTGCAAGGAATGTGGCGGCCAGTGTCGCTCACGCCGTTTCGTGGATTGAACGCCGTGTTCGGCATGATTGTCCCGATTGCTGCCCTTCTGCTCGCGCTTTCCGCACGGTTGAAGACGCACGGCCTGCTGCTTGCCATCGCTGCGCTTGGCATCGTCAACGCTGCGTTTGGAATCCTGCAGGTGATCGGCGGACCCAACAGCCCGCTTTATCTATTTGCGATAACAGGCCGCGGCGCGCCTGCGGGCATCTTTGCCAACGAGAACCATGCCGCAGTGTTGGCGTCGATCGTGCTTCTCATCATCGCAAGGTTGGCGGTTGAAGGGCGGGATCGCGCCCTTCCCGCATGGCTCAAGCTGTCACTGGTGCCGGCCTATGTCTTTGTCCTCGTCGCGGTCCTGATCAGTGGTTCGCGGGCTGGCTTAGCGACCGCATTGCTCGCGATCTGCGCAGGAGCGCTGATGATCGGGATGGGGTGGCTGAATGGCAAGGCACCCTCGTCCCACGCTGATCAACCCGGCAAGCGCGAGCGGCGTGCCGGTCTTGTGGCGTTGGTTGGCGGCGCTTCGGGCATCATCTTGATCGTCGCGATGTTCCTGCTGCTTGACCGATCACCCGCCGCGCAGGACCTTTTGCCGAGCACCGCGTTCGAAGATATTCGCTGGTCCCTGTGGCCGGTACTGGCAACGATGATGAGCGACCATTGGATGGTCGGCACCGGTTTCGGTTCGTTTGACGCGGCATACCGGCTCTACGAACCGACCGCGCTACTGACGCCGCTGTATATCAATCATGCGCATAATGACTGGTCGCAGCTGGTCATTGAGGGTGGACTTCCCGCCGTGATCGCTCTGCTTGGGCTGATGGGATGGTTAGGCGCTGCGGTCCTGCACATCCTGCGCCGGGGCCCTTCCTTCAGATCGATTGTCGTTTTCTGGATCGCCTGGCTGGCCATCATCATGGCCGCATCGCTGGTGGACTACCCCCTGCGTACGCCGATCTTTCAGGCTGTGTCGATCTGGCTGTTGCTTTGCCTCGCCCAGGATTGTCGGTCGGTTGCAGGCGGCACTGGCCGCCCGCAGTTATCCTGATGCAAAAAGGGCGAAATGGGTTGGCGGACTGCCAAAATCGATTAAGGGACGAGGCTGAGGGAAGAAGCAAAATGGTTCCGAAACTGCGACACATCCTGGTCCTCGCTGCGGCCGGATTATCCGCCTCCTGCGCGATTGACCGTTCCGTTGGGCTTGCGCCCGAGATCGAGCTTGCGTCGCTTGACGAGCTCCCTTCGCCGCAGGCCGAAGCATTCTACTTGATAGGCCCGCAAGAAGTTCTGCTGATCGAAGTGGTTGGCGCGACGTCGCTGAGTGGAACCTATCTGACCGATTTGTCTGGACAATTGACCTTCCCTCTGATCGGGGTCCTCAACATTGCGGGCAAGTCGCCGAGCTACGCGGGGAAGATCATCGCTGACAAGCTGCGCGGTGATTATCTGCGCGACCCGCAAGTGCGCGTGATCCCGAAAGACTTTCCGGTGCCTTCTATTTCGATCGGCGGACAGGTGAAGCGCCCGGGGAACTATCCGGCGGTCGGGCAACCCACGCTCCTGCGGCTTGTGAACCAGGCCGAAGGCGTGACGGAATATGCGAGACTGGACGATGTGGTGGTAATGAGGACCGTGGCGAAGCAGCGATATATCGGCGTCTACAATCTCGGCGCCATCCAGCGCGGAAACTACCCGGATCCGCAGCTTTTCTCCAATGACATTGTCCTGGTTGGCGATTCGCCTGAACGTCGGCGCCTGCAAACCTTGCTCCAGGTTCTCCCACCCATTGTTACGACCGCAGCGATCCTGATAGCACAATGATGAACGCAGACTCGAAAGGCGTGAACCTGCACGCGGAAGCCTATTCGGTCGCTGACCAGGCCAAGGCATCAGACGAAAACTGGGGCTTTCATCTTGATCTTGAGCGGATCTGGACCGAGATTCGCGCCGTCCGCATTTGGCTGCTCGCGATTGTCCTCCTCGCTCTACTGACGGGACTTGTCGTCACCCTGCTGATGACGCCGCTCTATCGCGCCACAACGCGCATTGAGGTGTCGCAGATTACAGCCAACGTAACGTCAATCGATTCGCTGAAGAATGATTCCCGCATATCCGCCCAGCAATACCTCAACACCCAGTACGAGCTGCTCGCATCCAATTTCATGGCTGCGCGGGTTGCCGACGCGGGCAACCTGTTGCGGGATGAGGAATTCATCGAAGCCGCCAACCTCGATCAGGCCCAAGGCGTTACGGCACGGGATGTCCAGACCGTGTTGCTTGATGGCATATCGGTTTCGCCGATCGATCAATCCAGCCTGGTCGACATCGAATTTTCAAGCGCGTCACCGGCCGTTTCGGCAAAGGTCGCCAATCTCTGGGCCGCAGAGTTCATCAAGGCCAATTACGAAAAGCGGTTCGGCGCAAACATCGAAGCGCGTGAATTTCTCAGCAAGCAGATTGCAGAGCTGCGCGAGCGGCTGGCCATCTCCGAAAAGGAGTTGGTTGGCTATGCCAATGCGAACGGCATTCTCGTGCTCCAACAAGGCGGTGACGGCGAAGGATCGGAGACAGCAACGCAAACGCTCATCGCGTCCGATTTGATGGCTCTGAACGAGGCTTTGGCGACGGCAGTCACAGACCGCATCACCACTGAAGCTTCGATGATTGCCGGCGATTTCCCGGCGCAAGACCCGCGCAATGCCTTGCGGGCGGAACTTGCTAGCAAGGAAGCCGAGCTCGCCAGTCTGCGCGCCAACTTCGGACCGAAATTTCCGCCTCTGTTGGAAAAAGAAGCCGAAATCGCATCGCTCAAGGCATCGCTCGGTTCCGATTCGCGTGCTGCATTCCGTGCGGTTTCGGCCCGTGAACGGGAGCTGCGGAGCAAGCTGGAAGAGGCCAAGGGGCGGTTTCTGGGACAGCAGGATCTGACCATTCAATACGGCATTCTGAAGCGCGAAGTCGACACCAACCGGCAGCTGTATGATGCGCTGTTGCAACGCTTCAAAGAGCTTGAGGCATCCGGCGCAGGTCAGAACAATATTGAGCTGATCGATAGTGCTGATCTGCCTCAGGCTCCTTATTCGCCGCAGCTGCTGCTGAACATGCTTATTGCCCTTGCAGCTGGCATCGCTCTGGCGGTGGGTCTGGTTTACGCCCGGGTCATGCTCAGCCAGACGGTCAAGGACCCGCAGGATGTGACGCGCAAGCTGGGGCTGCCGGTTCTGGGTATCATTCCCAAGTCCACGGCCGATGATATCCGGGTCGAGATCATGACCCGATCTTCTGAACTGAGCGAAGCTTACAAGTCGGCGCGGACCAACTTGACCTTCCTCACGCCCCATGGCGCGCCGCAGGTCATGATGTTCGCATCTTCCGTGCCATCGGAAGGCAAGAGCATATCCTGCCTCGCGATGGCGACCAGCTTTGTTCACCTCGGCAAGAAGACCCTGCTAATCGATGCGGATTTGCGCAATTCGCGCATGCAGGGCCTGATTGGCGAAGGGCTGGAAAGCAATGGCGGCCTAGTGTCGCTGCTGACAAACAGCACATCAACCCTGGCAGAGAAGGTGACGACGCTCGACAACTACGGGTTCGATTTCATTGACCATGGGCACACGCCGCCCAACCCGGTTGAATTGCTGGCAGGCAGCAGGTTCAAGGATTTGCTGGATGAGGCACGCCAGCGCTATGACATCATTATCATCGACAGTGCACCAATGTTGTCGCTGGCCGATGCCGTGGTGCTCTCGCGCGCTGTCGACGGCGTGATCTATGTGATCGAGTCTGATCGCATCAAGCTGCGGGCCATTGGCAATGCGATCAACCGCCTGACCCGCAGCGGCGCGCAGGTCTATGGCACGATCATCACGAAGTTGAGCGTCAACAACGCCGGCTATGGTTATGGCTACGGCTATGGCTACGGGTACGGACCGGGGCCCGACGAAGCCGCCGAACCGAAACCGGCATAGTGCCTGGCGGGGCCATCGGATGAGCCTGCCATCGGCTTGGCCAAGGCTGGTTATCGCTGGCCTGTTCGCGGTTACTGTTGCGGTAATCTCTGCTGCCCATGCGCTCAGCAGTGCCAGCCAGCGCAATGCTCCAGAACTTGCGCTGGTTGTCTTCCCCTTCAACGGGCATGCCAAAGAGCGGGTGGCCTACAACGCTCTTGCCGCAAGTGTCAGAGCAGCTGCAGGCGCCGGTGAAGAGGCAAATCCCAATGCGGCATTGGATGATGGCAGCACATCACTTGGCCTAGGCACCTCTGCCGCAAGCTTGAAAAGCCTCGCCTCTGCCGCGGGCGTAACGGCGCGCGAAGCCATCGCACATGAGCCGCTATTGCCTCGGGCATTCGCCATTCTGGCACTGTCGGAACAGGACCTCCTGCGCAAAAAGACAATCGTCGAGCGGGCATCGCTGTACTCCCGGCGTGATCCCATCCTTCAGGTGCTGGTGCTTGAGCAGAAAGGCGCGTCCGGGGATTACGTTGGTGCCATCGACACAATTGACCAGATTTTGCGCGTCCGTCCCGAGCGGTACAAGGAGTTCTTCCCGGTTCTGGCACAGGCGCTTGGGGTAAAAGAGGCCGTTCCTGGATTTGCGCGGCTCTTGGCTCGGCCATTGCCTTGGCGGGATTCCTTCCTGAGCTTTGCGGTCAATCAACCCGGCGCGCTGGATCCCCTCGCCACAGTCAGAGAGAACATTGGGACGGTCAACAAGGACTTGGACCAGAAACTCGTCGCGCAATTGGCTGCCAGTGGCCGAATGTCAGCCGCAGAGCGCGTCTACCGACACATCAGCAAGGCGAGCGCACCCGATGCCAAAAGCACCGTGATCGACTGGCGCGCGGATTACCCTCCTTTTGATTGGAAGCTTGCCAATGAGCCGGGTTTCCGCGCGCAGATCGGCGATCAGCCAGACGAGCTGGAAATCAACGTCGCACCGGGGAACGGCGGCGTGATCGCATCGCGGCTGCTGCGCAACCCGGAACGTCCATTCGCAATCAAGCTGGCGCTTGATGGGAGCCCATCGGAACAGGTCAAGGACATGACATTGGTCCTTGCCTGTGCCGGGGAATCCCAAGCATTTTTTGAACGACCCTTTGCGCAAGGTGCCAACACCTTTGCCGTTGGCGAAATTGCTGCGTGCCCTTACGTCTCGGTTGCCATCATGGCCCGGTCGTGGACCGGCACACAGGCGCTGACCGGCCAACTTTCGCCCCTCCGGATTGCGCGGAATTAGAAGTGCCAATCCGCTTCACCGATCAGGTGCGCAGCCGATGCAGAATCCCATCACTTTCCGGACATGATGCTTATGAATAGCGATCGTCGTTTGCGTGAACTAGCGTTCGAGCCCCTCGTGGCCGCAGCCAAGGCCAATCCCAAGGCGTTGCTGACCCTGGCGACAGAGGCACAACGCAATGGTGACCTTGATCGCTGCCTCACGCTGGTTGAGCAGGCCTTGGCCCTCCAGCCCGATGACCCTGAAACGAGATATCGAGCCCGTCAGTTACGCGCTCGGGCGGTGCCAAGCTGGCACTTTACAATGATGCAAGATCACCTCCGGAACGAGGCATTCCTGGAAGCAATCGAGCGGGCCGTGCAGCCGGACATGACGGTGCTCGATATCGGATCAGGTTCAGGCCTGCTGGCAATGATAGCGGCACGGGCTGGCGCGCGCGAGGTCCATTCCTGCGAAATGAACCCAGTGATTGCCAAGGTTGCGCAAGAGATCGTCAGCCGCAACGGATTGGCTGATAGCGTCACAATCCATAACACCAATTCGCAGAAGCTTGATCCGCAAGCCGATCTGGGCGGGCTTGCTGACCTGGTGATTTCAGAGATCATCGGGAAGGATCTGGTATGCGAGCAGGTGCTGCCATCAATGCGTGACGCCGCGCGCAGATTGGCGAAACCCGGGGCTCAGTTCATTCCCCACAGCGGCGAAATCCGGATTGCTCTGGCCCATTATGGCAAGCTGGGGAAGCGGTTTGTCGATGAGGCTTGCGGGTTTGATCTCTCGCCGTTCAACACGCTGCATGGTGCCCGTTTCCATGTGCAGGTGTATGATCCAGCGCTTGAACTCCGAAGCGAAAGTGTTTCGCTGTTCGATTTCGATTTCACGAGCCGCGATGATCACCCCGATACTGCGAGGATTGACCTCGTATCGAACAGCGGCACTGCCAATGGCGTGGTGCAATGGTTCAGATTGCAGATGGACGCGCAGAGCAGCTTCGAAAATCCGCCAGGGCGCGATTCCTCTTGGTCATGGGCGCTGGTATTCTTTCCGTTCGGCGAGGAACTTGACCTTAGCCCGGGCGACCGGGTGAGCGTGACAGGACGGATAGTGAACAACTTACTGTGCCTCTGGCGGGGCTAGAGTCGGTTCAGCCGCGTCGCAGCCACCGGGTCAAGCGGACCGCATCGGCGATTTTGGATCGGCCCTCAACGCCAACAGCATAGGAAATGGCCGCCCCTAAATCGGCTTCGCCTTGCGGCGCGGGCACGGGCACACCCACACCGCGGTGCCGCCGCACCATGGCGGCCAGGTGCGCTGGCCAACGGCGCGGGGACGTTCGCAATAGCTGCACTGGCCAGCCAAGCGCCGCGCGGTAGGCCATATCGACCAGCATCAACCGCGCGACTTGCTCCATTTCCGCCTCGCCAAGGTCGAGCGGCGCGTGCCCTTGCCAGTCAACTGTCAGCCCACTGGCCCGCTCGCCAAATCCGAGCGCTAGCTGGCAGGCGCGCATCAGATCGATCCGTTCGGCTTCGTCCCAGAACAACGCCCAATCGATCAGGCCGCTCTCTACCAAGGTCAGCATATCCGCAAGCAACAGCGGACCATTGTTGAACTGGTGATCGCGCACGGCGTGGTGGATCAGGTGCAACAGCGTGTCTGTCGGGCTCAGCGCCTGCAATCCCGCGAACGATGCCGGAACTGCGCGCTGCCACGCCCGCTCGATAAAGCCCCTTTCGCGGGTTGCTGCCTGCTCATCATAGGTATCGAAAATTCGCAGATGCAGCTCGACCGCTACCTTGCCGCAGGTCATCGCAGGCAGGTGCTTGCCCGAAGGCGGACCTCGGGTCCCGGATACAAAGCCGATCGCTTCCAGCAGAGCGGTCGCGGCCTGCGCATCGCTGGGTCTGATGAGGACGTCAAGATCGCGCATCGGCCGCAGGGCCGGGTCGGACCCGTCTGACCAGACGAAGGTTCCCCCTTTGAGAATGGCGGCCGGCACGCCGCCAGCGCAGAGCGCCTTGCCAATCCGTGACAGCGCGGCCTGCTGCGCCAGCGCGCGCATGGCGGAACGCTGACGGCTGGCCCGCCATTTCTGCATCAATTCTGCCGGGACATTCCAATTCTGGTCCGAAGCGCTCTGGAACAGCAGCGGCCGAAGGCGATGCTGAGCCGCCTGGCTGTCGAGCGCCAGCCAGCCCGCCCGGTCAAGGCTGGCCGAAACCTCCCCTGCCCTCGCGATATCGCCCCACAGCAATGCGAAAATCGGACTCATCCGGTTACCAAACCCCTATTGCTCTCGCATGACCATTATCCGAGTGAAATTGCAAATCAGGCTTTCAACCCTCGCTCGGCCAATCGGTGAATTGCGGAAAGCGTCCGCTCAATCCGTCCGGCCCGCGATTGCGCATCGAAGTGTTGAACCACTGGCAGCACCACCATCGGGACCGTTCGAGCCAGCGCAAGCAGGTTCTCGCGAATTCTGACCCGGTCCGGCAAGGCGGTAACGATCCGGGGACGGAACAGGATCGAGCCATAGGCCATCGCCTTCTGGCCTGCGCTCGGCTGTTCGCCAATGGCATCGCCCAGCACCAAGATTCCGCCAACCGGCCAGCCTGTATCGTCAGCACGCGCGGTCGGCCGGACAAGCAACTTGCCGCGATGATCGTAGGTGGGTTCGGGCCGGCCATAATGTGCCAG
>JAKFWB010000113.1 GCA_021732945.1 Porphyrobacter sp. | reverse complement strand
ATGGCCATGCGTGGCCAGGGGCCGTGGTCAAAGGCTTCGCGCGCCGCTGCAATGGCGGCATCCACCTGCTGTGCAGAGGCAACCGGCGCGGCGGCGATCACCTCCTCTGTGGCCGGATTGATGACCGGTTCGGTGCCTGCCTGCGGATCGTGCCATGCACCATCGTAATAGACCTGGCTGATGTCGGTATAAGGTATTGTCATGCTGTCTGTTCCTTGCCGAGGATCATGTCCGCAGCGTTCATGGCGATGGCCATCGCCGGAGCATTGGTGTTGCCCGAAACCAGTGCGGGCATGATCGATGTGTCGCACACGCGCAGGCCGCTCACGCCGCGCACGCGCAGCTGCGGATCAAGCACGCTGTCCGCCGCTGCCCCCATCGCGGCGGTGCCGGCGATGTGGAACGAGGTGCCGCCCAACCGGAGCAGGTTGGCGAGAATATCCTCGTCCGTTTTCACGTCAGCAGCGGTCCCCACTTCCTCTACAACCCAAGGCGCAAGCGCCCCTTGTTGGCCGAACCGGCGGATCCATTTGAACAGGGCGAGCGCGCGGTCGCGGTCCACTTGCTCGTCGAAGTGGTTTGCATCGATCTGCGGCGGGGTTGTTGGATCGCTCGACCGGATGTGGGTGGAGCCGCGACTTTCAGGCCGCGTGAAATAGCCGAGCAGGCGCATGCCGGGAAACGAGTCCAGCACGACCTTGCCTTTGGCGTCCTGCTTCATGGTCACCATCATGGAGCCGATCTGCGCATCGGGGCGATCCAGCCCAGGCGCTGTCTTGATGAAACCGCCCACTTCGTGCGCTGCATCGGTCATTGCGCCGCGCCCGAACAGGAAATAGCGCAAGACAGATGCAATGAGGCCTGGCCCGCTGAGTTTCTGGTTGGAACTGTGGCCGCGAATACGCCAGTCGACCGCGACATAGCGGTGTTCGCGCAGGTTCTCGCCAACGTTGGGGCTGTGCGCGACCAGCGGTATACCAAGCGCCTTCAGGCGCGCCGCATCGCCAATTCCCGACAGCTCAAGCAGCTTGGGCGATTCAACAGCGCCCGCGCACAGGATGATCTCGCCGCAACAGGCGATTTGCTGGCCATCCAGAACCACGCCTGCAGCCCGGTTCCTATCGAAAACGACCCTCTCCACGGTGCCGCCGGTGATGATCTTGAGGTTCGCGCGCGCGCGCGCCGGATCGAGGAAGGCCCGCGCGGCGGAAAAGCGCTGTCCTTTCCAGGTGGTCGTGGTCTGGTAGCCCATGCCCTGGTCGGCCACCACGTCTACCGCGTTGACATCGGCCACAGTCGGCACGCCCATTTGCGCGCCTGCCTGCAACATCGCCTGGGTAACCGGATTGCCGTTCGCAAATACCGAAATGCGCAAAGGTCCGCCGGTGCCGCGCCATTCTGCCGCGCCCAGCGCATGGTCTTCCAGCGCAACGAAATGACGGCCCATGCGATCCCAGCCCCAGCCAGTGCAGCCGGCCTTTTCCCAATCGTCGTAATCCTGCGGCGCGCCGCGCATGTAGACCATGCCGTTGACCGAGCTTGAGCCGCCAACCGTGCGCCCCTTGAGCCACAACTCCTCTGGCTGGTTACCCGCCGGTTTGACGTTGTAGGCAAAGACATGCGGATTGGCAGGGTCGAGCAATTTTCCCACGCCGCGCGGCATTCGGATCAGCGGGCTCTTGTCGTCCGGCCCGCTTTCGATCAACAGCACCTTGGTCGCCGGGTCAGTGCTCAGCCGGTTGGCCAACACGCAACCGGACGAACCGGCCCCCACGATGATAAAATCGAAAGAAGTATCCGAAACCATCGCCTCAGCGCCAAACCGGCAGCTGGTAGAACGGCTCCAGATTTTCAGACGGTTCCATATCCGCTCCCTTCCATGAACGGATATGTCGCCGCTCATGACCCCCGTCTGTCCTACCCAGTGACAGGTTCAGCGATTTTTCCCGTGCCTAGCCTGCATAGCGAAAACACCGCCGCAAATGGCTGGATGAGAGGGCGCGCGCATGGGAGATCCAACACCGCAGGTACTGATCGAGGAAGCCGGTCTGGATGCAGACATGGCGGCAGGCGTCCTTCCCGGACTGACTGCGGCGATGGATGCGCTGGCGCAGGAAAGCGGGCTGTCGCAGACGGGGCGCGAGCGGGCGCTGGCGCAGTTTCGCGATAACCTGGCGCGCCTTTCCGCTATAGCGGCGGACCGCAAGGCGCATCCGGAGATCGCCGACGTCGTTATCGAGCGGCCCGTGTTTATCCTTGGTCTGCCGCGCTGCGGCACTTCGATCCTGCACGCGCTGATCGGTGCCGATCCACAAATCCGCACGCCCCTGCAATGGGAGGTTGCCGCGCCATCACCGCCGCCAGAGGCCGCGACCTTCGATACCGATCCGCGTGCCGATGGCTTCGATGCCTATGTGCGCGAGAATTTCACCGGGGCCTGGGCCGATGTGCTGAAAGCGCATCCGATCGGCGCGCGCATCCCTCAGGAATGTGGCATGATGCTGGAAACCGCGTTTCAGGGCATCAACCCCACGATGCTGTTTCGCCTGCCTGCCTATTACGACTGGTATCGCAAGGCAGATACACGCTTTGGCTACCGCGTTCACAAGATGTGGTTGCAGCACCTGGCATGGAAAAATCCGCGCAAGCGCTGGGTTCTCAAGGTGCAGGAACACGCGCACCACTTGCCCGAATTGCTGGATATCTACCCCGATGCCGTGCTGGTGCAGCCGCACCGAGACCCGGTAACAGTGATGGCATCAATCTCGCGCCTGATCGAAGTCATCCGCTGCGTAGCCTTTGACCGGATCGACCGCAACGAGCTGGGCCAGGAATTGCTGCATCTGTGGCACGATGGCCAGGCGGCGGCACTTTCCTGGCGGCAGTCCAACCCACAAGTCCAGGTGCTGGATCTCGCCTTTCGAGACCTGATTTCGGATCCTGTTGCCGCAGTGCGCAAAGTTTACGAGCACGCCGATATCGCGTTTTCGCAAGAGACGGAACAAGCGGTGGCGCGCTGGTGGCGCGAGCATCCATCCGACAAGCACGGGCAGCACCGCTACGAACTGGCCGATTACGGGCTGACGCGCGAGCAGGTTGAAAGCGTCTATGCCGATTATATCAGCACTTACGAGGCGTATCTGTGACCCGCTGGCCCGACTATCTAGCGCAGCTCGCTTCGGCGGAGGATATCCTCGCCATGCTGCCGGGCGATGCTGACGGGCTGGAGCAGGCGGAAGTCGAGAAGATGCTGTTCGCGGCGCTGGCATCGGGCTGGCTGACGACCTTTGCCGATCGTGACCGCCCCGATTTCGTTCCCGCGGTCGGCACGCATTTCAACCTTGTCGGCACCAACCCCGATTTCATCTACGCCGCAGCCTCGATTGATGGCAGTGGCAGCTATCTGATTACCGGGGAGCGGGGGGAATGCCTGTTCCTGCAGATGGATATTGCCGCTGGCGGACTGGGCGTGATGGACGCACTGGGTCCGTCGCTGGGTACGATCGACTTCGACGATCTGGCACTGGATGGGGCAGGGCGCTTTTCCCTGATGCTGAGCGCGGAAAAGCCGGCGGACTGGCAGGGTGACTGGCACCCTCTCGATCCGACAGCGAGTTCGCTCTCACTGCGGCAGGCAAGCTATGACTGGGGTGCGGAGCGGGAGGCGCGGATCGCCATCGAACGCATCGATCTGGCCCATGCGCCACGCCGCTGGAGCGAGGCGGAGATTGCCGAGCGGCTGATGGCCTTGTGCGCTTTTCCCAAGCGACTGGCGGGCATGGCCATGGGATTCATTGCCGGGCAGCAGCAGAAAGGGCTGTGGAACGCTTTCGAGCATGACGACTGGGCCGGGCGCGGCGGCGTGGAGGGGCAGCATTACTATCAGGGCCTCTTCCGGCTGGAGCCGGATTGCGCGCTGGTGCTGGAAACCGACTTGCCGGAAACGGTCCGCTACTGGAACGTCCAGCTGAACGACATGCGCTGGAACACGCTGGACTGGATGAACCACCAGTGCAGCCTGAACGGTGGGCAGGCCAGCATCGATGCAGATGGCAAGTTCCGCGCGGTGATCGCGATGGAAGATCCGGGCATTGCAAACTGGCTGGACCCGGCTGGCCACACGCAAGGGTCAATCATGCTGCGGTGGACCGGTGCCAGCAGCGGCCCTGCGCCAACGCTCAGTTGCGTCGCGGCAGGAGACGTGCTGGAGCAGCTGGGTCCGGGCACCCGGCGGGTCACGACTGAAGAACGCCAGCAGTCCCTGCGCGCGCGCCGCCGCGCGGTGCAGATGCGCCGTCGCTGGTAAGCGGAAGTCTTGTCAGCCCGTGCCCAGCTTTTCGGTGCCGCCGGTCATTACATCATCACCCATCCGCGCGCGCGCGCCCTCTTCGGCGGCAAGGCCTTCAGATGTGGGGTGCTGCACCTGGTCCTTCGTCAGTTTATCGGTCAGCTTGTCCCAATGGGTGACCAGCAGGCCTTCCTGCTGGACAAGCGGTGAACTGGCCAGGTCAGGCAGGTTTTTCCAGGCCTTCCAGCTGTCGCCGGAATTGACCTTGTAGATGCCCACGTAATTGTATTTCGGCGTGGTGGGGATCATCTGGCCGAAGTTGCGAAAGGCCAGCAGTGCGGCGCTTTGCACGCCCGCTCGCCGTGCGGCTGCGGGCAGGTAATGATCGGCATACCATGCCCGCAATTCGGTATCCTTACCCGGCGCGGCGTTGAACTGTTCAAAAACCACGCCGCCGGAATGGGCCGTGTCAGGATCGTTGTTGCGAAAGGCCAGCGGGTAGTAATGATAGTCCTCTAGCACGCTGTCATCGATGGCGGTGGTCACCATCATCCGGCTGGTCAGCGCATTTTCCCAGTGCTCGCGGGAAAATCGCTCCGGGTCGAAGACATCATAGAGCGCGAAGTACTGCCAGTCATATTCTGAGGGAACTGCCATCGGCTGGTGTTCACTACGGATGAAGCGCTGCGCGGTGATCGACCCGCGAAAGCGCAAGGCATCGCGGATGTGGATGTTGGTATACCAGTCGTCCAGATCGGCTTCGCGCCCCGGATGTGCCTTGGTCAGCACAACTAGCACGGCCTCTATCATGCCTGCTCTCCGCTGACCGGCGTGAATGGTGTGTGCGGCGCGCCCATCGCCTCGCGATAGGAGATCGGCTGCTTGCCATCGGTATCCTTCACGCCAAGGCGCTGGCCCAGCTCCGCCCCGATCAGAGCCTGACCGCTGAGCGACATCAGATCCGGCGCCGAATGGAGCGCGTGCAGCACTCGGCCGGTGAATTCCGGCGTTTCCCAGTTGGGCAGGGCTTCGCGCATGTCTGGTGGCAGCATTTCCGGCGGCATCGCGCGCACGGCATCGGTAAGGATGAAGCCCGGCCAATAGGAAATTGCGGCAACGCCGTGCGGCGCAAGATCCACCGCCATATCGGCCATCATCTTGTCGGTCCCCGCCTTTGCCGCGCCATATGCCGCGCCATGGAAATAGGAGACGGCGCCGTAGAAGGATATGCTGGCGATCAGGCCCTTGCCCGCAGCTGCCATGATCGGCGCGGCGTGCCAGGCGGCGACATAGTTGGAGCGCAGGCCCACGTCGATCATGTCGACAAGGTGCAGCGGCTTTTCCCAGAAGGGGCCGGGTGTGATCAGGTCCATCGCGTGAACGGCGGTGGCATTGTTGACCAGGATATCGATCCCGCCCGCTTCGGCCTTGATCCGGGCAAAGGCGCTTGCCACCGATTCATCGTCAGAATGATCGCAGGCGATGGTGATCGGCGTGCCGCCGCGTTGTTCGATTTCGGCGGCGATTTGTGCAAAGTCGGCCTCGTTGCGTCCGGTTACTGCAACCGTTGCACCCTTGCTGGCGAACTCGCGCGCGATGCCGCGCCCCAGGCCCCTGGTTGCGCCGGTCACGACTGTGACAATGCCCATCAATTTTCTCCCGCTGTGCGCACGCCTTGCGGCAAGGCGTAGGCGATCAGTTCGTTGCTGTATCCGGACAGGATGCCGCCGTGGCCGCCAGCTGCGATTACCACGAACTGCCGCCCCGACTGGTCGGACCAGTAAGTCATCGGGGTGGCGTTGCCGCCTGCGGGCAACCTGCCGTGCCAAAGCTCTTCACCGCTGCGAATGTCGTAGGCGCGGATCATGTGTTCCTGCGTTGCGCCAATAAAGGCCAGACCCGACCCGGTAATTACGGCCCCGCCGATGTTGGGAACGCCCATCGGGATAGGTATGCCGAGGGGCAGCAAAAGCGGGCCGCTATCCCGCGCGGTGCCGAATGACCGTTGCCACAGCAGCTCGCCCGAATTGAGATCAACCGCGCTGACCAGCCCGTAAGGCGGCTGGGTGCACGGTGCCACAAGCGGGGAAAGGAACGGCGCGACCGAAGCGGCATAGGGCGTTCCGGCCTGCGGCACCGGGCCAGCCACACTTTCGAAGCTGGCGATCTCGGCCGGTTGCAATCCCATCCGGTCTGCCTCTTCGCGGGAAATTAGGCGATTGTAGTTGATGACATGCGATGAATTGACAAAGGCAATGCCGCTGCCCGGATCGATGGCTACGCTGCCCCAGTTGTTGCCACCAAGCGAGCCCGGCCAGATGATCGAGGCGCGGTCGGTTTCCAGTGGGGTCAGAGGGCCATCGAACCGCGCCCTGCGGAATTGCAGGCGGCACCACGCCTGATCCAGCAGGGCCATGCCCCACATGCTTTTCTCGCTCGGGCGCGGGCCTTCGAAACTCGGCAGGCCGACAGAGAACGGCTGCGTGGGAGAGGCGCGATCGCCCTCCGCTTCGGACACGGCTACCGGCAGTTCAGCCACTTCCGCGATGGGTTCACCCGTGCGGCGATCGAGCATGAACATCTCGCCACGCTTGGTAGGCTGCAATAGGGCGGGGCGGCCATCGGCAAGATCGAACAGCACCGGTTGGGAGCCGATGTCATAATCCCAGATGTCGTGATGCGTGGTCTGGAAATGCCAGCGCGGCCGGCCGGTTTCGGCATCGAGGGCAACGATGCTGCTGGAATAGGTTTCCATTTCCGGCGTGCGGTGCAGGCCGGTGTAGTCGGGGGTGGCATTGCCCAGCGGCACATAGACCATGCCCAGCTCTTCATCCGCGCTCATCACGCTCCAGCTGTTGGGCGTTCCGGGAGTATAGGTTTCACCCTCGCCGGGTTCGCCAAGGCGATCGGGCGCGCCCATGTCCCATGCCCAGGCCAGTTCGCCCGTCACCGCATCGAACGCGCGAATGACGCCGGATGGCTCTCCGGTCATCTGGCCATCGGTCACCCAGCCGCCCACGACCAGTTTTCCGGCGACCACGGTTGGCGGCGAAGTGACGTGATAGTAGCCCGGCGGGGCGTCGCTCATGCCACGCAGCAGGTCGACCTCGCCCGCCTCGCCAAACCCGGCGCAAGGCTCGCCGGTGCGGGCATCCAGCGCGATCAGGCGGCTGTCTATCGTGGCGGTATAGATGCGTGCGGCGCAGCTTTCGGTCTCGGCCGCATCGGGCACGGCGTAATGGCTGACCCCGCGACATGTTTGCCCGAATACCCCGGCGGTGTCGGCATTGGCGGCAAAGCGCCAGAGCTGCTCACCGCTTTCAGGATCAAGGGCGATCACATCGTTGTAGCCGGTGCAGAAATACAGCCTGCCGTCGATCATCAGGGGCGTGGCCTGGAAGGGAGCAGCCTCGCCGTTAGGCTCTGCCCCGGTTGAAAAGCGCCACACCTCTTCAAGGGCACCCACGTTGGCGCGCGTGATCTGGTCTAGCGGCGAAAAGCGCCGTCCGGCCTGAAGGTTGCCGTAGTGGTGCCATTCACCATCGCGGTCGGTTTCGGGGCCGGCGGCAAGTAGCGAAAGATCGTCCCCACCGGCAATGCGATCGTTCCAGAAGGTCCACGATAGCCCGCCTGCCAATGCCAGCACGGCAGTAGCCAGCAGGCCAGCGCTTAACCGGGTTACAGGCTTCGTAGCCAGTGATCGCCGGACCCACGGCAGCAGTAGCCAGATGCCAATTCCGGTCAGCAGGCCCATCCGGCCAAACAGCGGCCAGAACGAGATCCCCGATTCCCATACAGACCACGCAAGTGAGACCGCCCACAGCGCGCCATAGACCGCCAGTGCCTTGGGCGATTGGCGCCACAGCAGCCATGCAATTGTGATCAGGGCGAGGCCGCAGGCCAGGTAATAAGGCGAACCGCCTGCCAGCAGCAATTGCCCGCCCAACCACACCAGGCCGAGGCCCAGCAATAACAGCACGAATGCCAGCAAGCGGTTGAGCCAGGTCATGCGGGTCTTATGCTCGATCTTGACGCATCAGGGCACCAGCGCACTTGGCCCGCCAAACAGGATCCGGCCGAGCATCGCGGGCACCAGATTGATGGCGAGAAAGGTGACCTGGAACAGCAGGGCCATGCTCCACAGCCGGGCCCATTCACGGCGCCATCCGGCAGGTTTTGCAGCCGCACCAAGGCGCACTTCATGAGCCATGAAGCCTTCCGCATTCCTGTCTGCCAGAAGGCCGACGAACCATGCCGCCCACAGCCCGATCAGCAATGGGAAGATCAGTGGCAAGCGCCCTTGTTCGCTTTCCAGAGCCGGGCCGATCACCGAATCATATGTCCACCAACCATTGGCAACAGAACTGCCTTCGACGTAGATCTGGTAAGCCAGGAACAACGGAAAGGCAGTGAGGAAACTTAGGGCATAGACCGAGCGGGCAGGGAACTTGCGCTTCAGCAACAGCACCAGCGATGTCAGTAAAGGGATGGAGACTGCAAACCACCAGCCCCAGCTAAACGGCATGAACATGGGCTTCACCGGGGTGGTAAAGGCCATTTCGCCCCAGAAGGGAAGGCGTTCGAACTGCGGGTTCCACGCCACATAGGCGCCCCAGTCGGCGAAAAATTCCTGCCAGAAACCGCTTGATCCGGCCACCAGCATAAGGCCGAAAAGGGGAATCCGGCGGTTTTTCGCGGTAAGGGCCGCTGCTGCCAGCAGCAGGCCGCACCACAGGTAGATGCTGCCGGTTTCCATCATCCACGGATTGACCGGATCGCCCATGGTTTTCGCTGCGATTGCTTCCGGGTTCATTGGGTCAACGTCTTGATATGCTCGGGCAGGTTGTGGGCGTAGGCCTTCTTTTCGTAGAGGCTGGAAATTCGCCAACCTTGCTGTGTGCGGCGGAACTGGTGAATGTACCAGAGGCCGAAGAAGATCGTTTGCGGTTCACCATCGTCGCCGGGAACGACCATCGGGTTGTAACAGACGGTGCGCGTTTCGCAGGTATCGCCATCAAATTTGTACTGCGTGGTGGAAACCGCGTGCTGGGCCATGGGGATCGGGCCGAGGCTGGCTTCGAGGAAGGCCTTTATCGCGGGCAGCGACCCTTTGATGCCAACCATCTCGCTGTAATCGATCACCGCATCGTCGGTGAAAAACTGATCGAGAGAATCGAAATCCTTGCTATCTACCGCATAGCAATAGCCAACCAGCAGATCCTGGATCTCGAACCTGTCAGACATCTCTTCGATTGAAAGCACGGCAGTCTCCCTTCTGTCCGTCTGCCCTTCTTGAATGCGCCTGCGCACGGTGGGGCGTTCCTTCCCATTGGTAGGTTGCAGCATGGATCATGAAATCGAAAAGGGCGCAGTTCGAAGGCCGTGATCCACGTGGGTACCGGTCGCATCTATCACGAAGCTGCAGTTCGCAGCGCGAATAACTGGAGAGAATTTATGGCCGGACGGCTCCCGCCCTTCACAATGGACGACTTTAAGCTTCCGCCCGAAAAGCGGGCAGAAATTTGCGATGGCCTCACTGAGCGCCAGACGTTCATGGTCAACCAGTGGATGGACCTCCACGACAAGCTTAACGTCGGCGACTGGTCCGGCTTTGACGAGTTCATGGACAAGTCGAAAATGACCTACGACAATCCGAACCGTCCTGACCTCGGTACGTTCGAGGAATGGTCGACTTCACCGGTGGCTCTGTACAAGACTTTCCCCCCGTCGGTTTATCGCACGCTGAAAGCCTGGGGTAAGGGTGACGACGAGATCTGCGTGCTGTGCCACCACCACGGCAAGCACACCGGCGGCCCCTACATGGGCGTGCAGCCGACCGGAAATCAGCTGGACGTGCTGTGGTTCAGCTGGATCAAGTTCGAAGGCGACAAGATCGTGCACATCTACTCCATCTCTGATGTGCTCTCGATGCTGATCGATCTTGAGGTGATGGAGGCTCTGCAGCCGGTTGATCCCTACAAGTAGGACCAACCGTCTTGCTTGAATTTTGAAGGGGAGGCAGCGATGCCTCCCCTTTCATTTTTACGGCTCGTGAGTTCCGCGCGCAGGCGTCAGGCTTATGCCGGGCGAGCGGTGGAAATAGCGCACGTCTAGCGTCTGGCCGCGCACGTGGTAGGTTTCGATGCTGGGCAGGGTGGTTGTGCCGTCTTCGCCGTGTACGTGATTGAGAATGAAAGCTGCGGCTTCATCTCCGTTCACCAGCAGTTCGGATATCTCAACGGTGCAGTTACCGGCGAATTCATCCCACATCTGCTGCGCCGCCGCCTCGCCTTCGATGCGCGCGTTGCCGACGTATTCTACCGAGAAACCTTCCGGCCCAAGAGCGCGAAAGGCCTTGATCACGCCATCGTGATCGTCAGCATTCCAGCAGGAATATATAGAACGGATGGTTTCTTCCATGGCAGGTGCTCCTTGCAGCTGTCAGACCGGTGCGGCGAAGTCATATTGGCCGCCGCGGGCAATGGCGCGGTGGAAAGCCGGCCTAGCATAGATGCGTTACTGCCACTTGCCGATAACGAAATGCTAGCCCGCACAGCCGATGGCGGTGGCCAGTTCCGGAATAAAGCTAATCTGTATGTCGGCAACGGTAAAGACTTAGCCTAACAGGTATTTGCCGTTATCCAGCAGTTCCTCGATATAGCCAAGCACTGTTGCCAGTTCTGCTGAAGCAGCCTTGTCCATGGCGGATTCCTTTATTCCGAAAGCGCTGTACTATACCTTGATCATGATCGGGTTCATGCCGCCCGATATGGCGAGTTAGAGACATTCCAGGAACCGTGCCCGGCGGGGGGCATCCGGGTCTATCGAGAGCCTGCCGCCTCTGTGGCGATCGAGCACGTAATCCACGATGGCACCGGATTCGCTCAGCACAACGCCGCCTTCGTGTTCCAGCACAGGTGCCTTGCCGAACGTGTGCAGGCGCTTCAGTTCAGGCGGGCCAAGAAGGGTTTCGGGATCGCGCTGGTAGGACTGCAGGCGATAGTCCAGGTCCAGTTCCTCAAGCAGCCAGACGATCTTTTGCGAACGTGAATTGTTTAGGCGGTGCAGCGCCAGTCTGGTCACATGGCTGCCGCGAGCTCGTCTGCGGTCACGCTCATCTGCAGAATCACGGCGCCGCTGTCCCAGTATTCACGCCAGCTGACGATCAGGCCCGCATCGTTCAGTACGAACACCGCGCAAACCCTTGAACCGACCTTCCTGTCGGCCTTGTGCAGGGTGACATGGTCCGTGCGTTCGGTGTCCACGAAGGGCCCCATTGCTGCCGATGCGTGGATTTCGCAGCGGCACTCGTAAGTAGGTGCGATATTGCTTTTGCAAGGCATCGGCGATTGCCGCTCGGCCCACGATTTCATTGGTGGCGGGCACCAGTGGCTGGTATGCCCCATCTTCGGAAAATTATTCCGAAAGGCGGGCAAAATCGGGCGTTCCCTCGACGTGGAAATCGTCCAGAAACGCCAGAACACTTTCATGGTTGCTCTTGCTCACAGGCTGAATCCTCCATCCACGATGATTGTCTGCCCCGTTACGTAGGCAGACCGGTCCGATGCGAGGAACCGCACCGCCTCTGCCACTTCCCGGCCCGTGCCGAAGCGGCGCAGTGCAATCGCCTTCCTCTGCTGCTCCCACACTTCGGGCGAATAGAGGGTTTGCAGAAAGTGTGTGCCAAGGCCCGCATCGATGATACCGGGCGCCACCATGTTGGCGCGGATGCCGTACTTGCCCTCTTCCTTGGCAATGGCGCGCCCAAGCGCCTCCATGCCCGCCTTTGGGACCGATGACAGGGCATCTCCCGGGGGAAAGGTATAGTTCGCCACCGACACTACGATCACGAGATTGCCGTGTTTTTGCGCGCGGAAGACCGGCAGAATTTCCGCCACCACGCGGGTCAGTCCGATCAGTTCAGTCTCGATTACTTCGCGCCACTGGCTCTCTTCGATCTGGCTAACGAAGGGCTGCTCTATAGCTACGCCGGAGGCAAAAACCACGGCATCGATAGAGCCGAGTTGCGTGGATGCATCCGCGACGGCCAATTTGATCGACGCAGGTTCGGCAAGGTCGCACGATACCGGCCAGCCTTTGCATGAAGCGGGCAGGCTGCTGCAAAGCTTCTCCACCTTTGCCTTGCTGGAACGATAGGTGAGGGCAAGGCCGCCGAAATCCTCGGCAAGCGCTATGGCGGCTGCCTGCCCAAGTCCGCCGGTTGCGCCCACAATCAAGGCATTCCTTGCGCTCATCCGATAGGCTCCTCTGGACAGCGGGCAAGCTGTGCCAGCAATTGCGCCGCAAATGCATCGTTCCGGTCGGCCGTGAACATGTGGCCGGCATTGGGTGCGGTCAAGACGTCCAGGTGCGAAGCAAGTGCCTTGAAGCGCGCGGTGTTGGTATCATTGACGAGGTGACTCAGCTCTGCCCGTACCATTACCAGCGGGGAAGATACCCGCGCTGCTGCGGCAAGCACGGCTTCGTTCTCGCTTAGCGGATGAAGGAATTCATGCTTCCCCGTGGCGGGATCCCAATGCCAGTGCCAGCGCCCCTTGTCGTCCTGTCGCATCGACCGGGCGAGCCGGGCGGGATCGGCCACGCGCGGCTGGCCCAGATGGTGGGACAGCGCATCTGCAGCCGCGTCAAGACTGACATAGCCATTGGCCCCTTCGGCGAAGAACTGGCGAATTCCGTCAATCCCGTCGTCGGGCATGTCGGGAGCCACGTCGGCAAGCATGATCAGCCGAATTCTTGCCGGGTGGCGCGAACCCCCGATCAGTGCAGCCTGCCCGCCGCGCGAAGCGCCGACCAGAGTGACGCGCCTCTTAAACTGCGAGAGTAGGGCCTCCACGTCGCGGGCAAACGCCTCGACATGATAATCGCCATCGCTCGCCCATTCGCTATCGCCGTGGCCGCGCAGATCGAAGGCGATGCCGTAATAGCCTGCTTCGCCAACCTGACAGGCAGACGCGCGCCAGGCGTTACGGCTCTGTCCGCCGCCATGGAAAAAGAGGACGGGCGAAGCCCCCGGGTCGCCAAAGGCTTCCCCGGAAAGCTCCAGTCCGTCCCCTCTGTAGCTGACAGTAAGGCCGCGCAAATCAGGCAGTGATCCGAACTGTTTCAGCGTGACTGGGGTGCTCTCCCGGGCCCTTGTACGCGAACTTGCCAGGTGCATGGTGCCATTTGCCATCGTCATGGCTTTCATAAGGCGATGCAACTTCGATCAGGCATCCATGGGTGCTCTTGGCACCCACCCAGCTCCACTTCTGCCAGGTCATGTCCGGATCGTTGAAGGTCTGTCCGCCGCCAGGCAGGTGCAGCCCTTCTGCCTTAAGTTTTTCCATCGCTGCAGGAACATCATCTGTTGTGAAACACAAGTGGTGCACATGCTCACCGACCTTGTCCAGACGATTGCCCATTGGCGTACCTGGCGCAGGCTGGATGAACTGAATTTCAGTTGAGTACTCGTTAACAAACGTAGCCCACCTCATCCCGGCGTCGTCTCCGCTTGAGAATTCGTCATACTTGACGATAGGTTTTTCGAGCGACTGCGGATCGAGCACACGGAGGATCTTGGTCCAGTCCTCGATCGCCTGATCGAGGTCGCGAACTACCATGCATACATGGGCAAAGGGACCACTGGGCATTGTTCTTCTCCTTGAGTCAAAAGATGATTGTAGCGGTGCCGGCATTCACGGTGCCGCGCCCATCCACATCGAGTTTGAGGTTACAGGAAACACGGTTTCCTTCAACCGCTGTAACTTCGCCGGAAGCGACGGCGCGGTCGCCTTCGTAAACGTTGTCGAGAAACCGGGAATCTATGCTTTCGATGCGGCAACCGGGAAATGCCGCCATCAGCATGTTCATCATATAGGCAACGTTGATCGGGCCCTGGTTGATGCGCTTGTCGCCAAGGCCCTTGCCCTTCACCACTTCCACATCGAGGTGGATCGGGTTGGGATCGGCCAGAAACACGGACCAGTCTCGCATGGCATCGGGGCTGACACTTTCGATCACGAAAGGCGGCAAGGAATAGCCTGCCTTGATGGTGCTTGCGGCGGTCACGCGGCCAACTCCTTGCGCGGCAGAACCCAAACGTTGTCTGTCTCCAGCACTGCATCGCCACCTTCAGCCGGGTGCAGGCGGAGGCGGTACGTAAGCACGTCCATCACGCCAAGCTTGCGGCTTCTCTTGCGCACGAGGCTGAGGATTTCGCCGGTAACCTTGTAGTCCTGCCCAACCATTAGCTGCTGGACAAAGCGCACGCCGGATGAACCCATCATCGGGCCATCTCCCACGTCGAATTCGCAGGTTTCGCAAACGCCTGCCACGGTCTTGCCCATGGCGACCTGGGTGGCGATGTAATAATAGATGGGATGCGCTGTGCCATCGCTGGCCGGATCCACTCCGGTTGATTTGCACAGGGCGGCATTTTCGTCAGCACTGATCGTGAAGATCGCAGTGCCATCCAGCGATGTGCCGGCGACGTCGGGGGCAGGGGGGAAATCTTCCATCTGCGCTATCCTTCAGAACGACCGCGGCAGGCCAAGGTTTTCAGCAATCGAATTGCGCACCATCTCGTTGGAGATCGGTGTCATCCGCAAGATGCGGTGATCACGCCAGTAGCGCTGCATGTCAGTTTCGGCGGAATAGCCCATGCCGCCCATGATCTGGATGCCCATGTCGGCTGCCTTCACGGCGTTTTCCGTGGCCACCATCTTCAGCATGTTTGCCTCGTTGCCGCATGGCATGCCGTTCGATTGCATCCATGCGACGTTATACAGCAGTAGCTCCGTCACCTTCTGAGAGGTGGCAATGTCGGCAACGTAGTGCTGCAGGATCTGGAAGCGCCCGATCACTCCACCGAAAGCCTTGCGCTGCATCATGTACTCCAGCGCGTCTTCCAGCACGCCATCAATCGCGCCCAGGCACTGCGCGCCCACCATAATGCGTTCATTGTTGAGGCTGGGCAGCATCGCGCTCCACGCCTTACCAGGTTCGCCCAGCACGTCCTCGTCGGGCACGAACACGTCTTCGTAATGCACTTCACAACTACCCATGGCGCGCATTCCCAGCTTGGGTAGCAGGCTGGCGGTTATGCCGGGAGACTTGGCATCCACGAACAGGGCGATCAGCCCATGGTGCTTCTTCTCGGCATTACGATCGCACCGCGCCAGCACAAGCAGCCGGTCCGCAACCTTTGCGCCGGTGGTCCACATCTTCGCGCCATTCAGCTTCCAGCCGCCCTCGACCTTATCGGCGAATGTCTTCATTGCGCCGAGCACGTCGGTCCCGCCGTCAGGCTCTGTCATTGAGAGCGAAACGCGAAGGTTTCCAGCGGCCATCTCTGGCAACCAGCGCTGCTTTTGTTCTTCGCTGCCGGCTATTGCCACCGAATGTGCGCCGCCGAATGAGGTCAGCCCCCACACCCACAGCAGGCCGCCAGCCGTGCGGGCCATTTCGCGGGCGAAGATCATCTGCATCAGCACGTCGCCGCCAAGGCCGCCATACTCTTCGGGGATGCCGATGCCGAAGAAGCCCTGCTCTTTCAGTTTGTCCCAGATTTCAAAGGGGTAGTTTTCCTCATCCGCTTCAAGCTTGCGCATAAGATCCTTGGGCAATTCCGCATCTACCCAGCGGCGCACGACGTCGCGGAAAGCGATCTGTTCTTCGGTAAGACTAAAATCCATGCTCGCCTCTTGCTTTCGGATATTCGCCTAGCAACCTATCTAATGGAGGGCTAGATCGACAGTCCGCCTTCCACCGGGATCACCGAACCGGTGACGTAGGAGCCTGCCGGAGAGGCCAGGTAGATTGCTGCCCCGGCCATGTCTTCCGCCATGCCGGTGCGCCCGCGCGGAACCATCGATTCCACCATTTTGCGCATGACATCATCGGTAATCACCGTCATATCGCTTTCGAAAAAGCCCGGCGCGATCGCGTTCACGGTGATGTGATCGCCGGCAAGGTTCTTCGCCAGCGACTTTGTCAGCCAGTGGATCGCGCCTTTCGAGGCCTGATAGGCATAGACTTCGCGCGGGCCGATCTTCAGCGCACCAACCGAGCCGATGTTAATAACGCTGGCCGGGCGCTGGGCCGTAGCCCCCTTTCGCAGCAGCGGCAGCAGTTTCTGCAGCAGGAAGAAGGGGCTTTTCAGGTTGAGATCGAGAACCCCATCCCAGTCCTGCTCCGAAAACGCATCTATCGGTGCGTCAGACAGGGTTCCGGCGTTGTTCACGAGGATCTGGAGCGCGTCTTCCCTGGCGGAAAGGTCGGCTACCAGCGTCTCGATGCCATCAAGAGTGGAGAGGTCAGCGGAAATGCCGGTTACATCGCCTGCTATCGTCTCTGCAGCGGCTGCCACCTTTTCGGCTTTGCGCGCACAGATGTAGACCCGCGCACCCGCAGCGGCGAGCCCTTCTGCGATCATACGGCCAATCCCGGCGCTGCCGCCAGTTACCAGCGCAACGCGCCCTTCGACCGAGAAAAGGCTTGAGGCATCGATCATTCGACGATTTCCAAGATCATCTTGCTCAGGCCTTCGGGATCACCGACGTTGAAGGCGTGATCGCCCGG
>JAKFWB010000204.1 GCA_021732945.1 Porphyrobacter sp. | reverse complement strand
GACGTGATTGTGCTGGCAACCAATGGCATCACCACCACGTCGATCACCACCACCGGCTTTATCAATATCGACAGCACTGCTGGCGGCGCGCTCAACCTCGGCGCGCTCGATGCTGATGGCAACATCACGCTCGACACCGCAGGCAGCATCACCACGGCGGGAATTGCCGCAGATGGCACGCTGGTGGTGGGTGGCACGGTGGAACCGGGCGCGGTGACCTTTACTGCCGGTGCGAGCGCGCAGAGCATCACGGTTGACGCAGGCGGAGCCTTCTCGGCGGCCAATCTCACCACCACTGCCGGGGCCATCGACATTGACGCGCGTTCGATTGCGGCGGCAGAATTGTTCACGGTCGGTGGCGGGGTCACCTTGCTGGCGCGTGACGGGATCACCACCACCGCGATCCGTTCGGCCAGTTTCATCGATGTCGACAGCACCTTGGGCGGCGCGCTGAACCTCGGCGGTCTCGAAGGCATGGGCATTACGCTCGATACCACAGGCAGCCTGACCGCGGCGTCCATCGGCGCGATGGGCGATCTGGTGGTTGGCGCAACGCGCATGCCCAATGCCGTGACCTTCCAGAACGCGGTCAATGCGCGCAGCATCACCATTGATGCCACCGGTGCGCTGGGTGCGATGGACCTGACCTCGCTGAACGGCGCAATCGATATCGCCGCGCTGTCCATCGATGCCGGGGTTCTTTCGGCCAATGGCGGCGATGCAATCCTGCAAACGACGACCTTTGCCCAGACCGACCAGATTAACGCGACGGGTGCAATCGATGTCGATAGCAGCGCCAGTGGCAATCTGTCGCTCGGCGCGTTGACTGCTGGCACGGGGATCACGCTCGATACGCTGGGCAGCGTAACGGCAAGCACTATAATGGCGGGCGGGGCGCTGGTCGTGGGCGGCACGCGCAACCCGGGTCTGATCACCTTCACCGGCGATGCGGTCGCGCAGAGCATCCGCCTGCTATCACGCGCCGCAATTGCCGTGAGCGGATTGCAGGCGACCGGCGGCAACGTCGAGATCGAGGCGCGCGGCGATGTCGACTCGACGTCGATAACCGCCAGCGGTTTGATCGATGTCGATAGCACCGGCAGTGGCAGTTCGCTGCGGCTTGGTACACTCAACGCTGGGCAGGGCATTACGCTGGACGCCACGGGCGACATTACCACCGCCGCAATTGCGGCTGGCGGGGCGCTGGTGGTGGGCGGTGTGCGCGAACCGGGCGCCGTGACCTTCACCGGAAACGCCTCGGCCAGCAGCATCACGGTTGATGCGCGTGCAGCGTTCAGCGGCCGCAATGTCAGCAGCACTGCGGGCGTGGTCGATATCGATGCCGGTTCGATCAACGCCTTGGCGGTCACAGCGTCTGGCGGTAGTGCGACCTTGCTGGCGACGGGCGCGGTGACCACCACATCGATCACGGCGACCACGGCCATCGATGTTGACAGCACCAATGGCGGTGCACTCAACCTCGGTGCGCTGAGCGCGGGTACGGCGATCACCCTTGATACCACGGGCAGCGTCACCACTGCGGCGATAACGACCGCGGGCGATCTGGTGGTGGGCGCAACGCGTGAACCTTCGGCGGTGAACTTCACCGGCAATGCGTCGGCACGCAGCATCACGATCGATGCTGGTGCCGTCACTGCGCAGAACCTCACCTCGACTGCGGGCGTGATCGATATCGACGCCAGCATGATTGGCGCGCTGGCGCTCTCGGCGACTGGCGGCGGGGTGACTTTGCTGACGAACGGCGGGGCGACGACCACGTCGATCAACGCGACCGGCGCGATTGATGTCGACAGCACCGCTGGCGGCGCGCTCAACCTCGGCATGCTGGGATCGGGCGCGGGTATCACGCTCGACACCACCGGCAGCTTGACCACCGGCATGATCACCGCAGCCGGTGATCTGGTGGTGGGCGCGCTGCGTGAACCTTCGGCAGTGAGCTTCACCGGCAACGCCTCCGCACGCAGCATAACGGTTGATGCAGCCGGTGCCTTCACCGGGCAGAACCTCACCTCCACCGCCGGCGTGATCGACATTGATGCGCGCACCATTGCGGCAGCGACGCTGGCAGCGAGCGGAGGGAATGTCCGTCTGCTCAGTGTCGGCAACATCACCACCGGGGCGCTGACGGCGCTGCGGATCGGCGGGGCTGGCGGCACCATCGATGTCGACAGCACCGGGACCGGAGCCAACGCGGGCGCGATCAATCTCGGCGCGCTGCTGGCGGATCTGGGCATCACGCTCGACACGCAAGGCGCGCTGACAGCCGGGACGATTACCGCGCGGGGCGGATCGGTGGCGGTCAATGCGGGCGCGATCTCTAACGGTAGCAATGCCATCGCGGCGACTGGCGGCGATGTGCTGCTGCGTGCGAGTGGGCCGGTCACCACCGGCGCGATCACCGCGACCCGCGCCAGCAATGTAGGCGGGGCCATTGATATTGATAGCACCGCAGCAGGCGCCGTGGCGCTGGGCGCGCTTACCGCCACGCAAGGCATTGCCATCGACAGCGCAGGCAGCATTGCCACCGCGGCAATCACCGCAGGCGGCAATCTTACGATTGGCACCGCGACGCGAGCGAGCACCGTCACCTTCAATGGCGCGGCGCAAGCGGCCAACATCACCGTCGATGCCAACGGGCTGGTTACCACCCAAGCCCTGCGGGCGGGCACCGGCACGATCGATATCGAGGCGGGCGATCTCGCACTCGCCGCAGCCCCACTCGCCTCGGCCCCGGTCGAAGCGCGCAATGTGATCCTGTCCTCGGTTGGCAATGGTGGGATCGGGCTGGGCACCGGGACAGGCGGGTTCAGGTTGTCTGATGCCGAGCTCGGGGTGATTTCGGCGGATAGCCTGCTGATCAACGCCGGAACGGGCAGGGTCAACATCGCCGGTGTGACCTTCGGGGCCGGTGCTGGCCGTAACACGGTCGCGATCGCCACGACGGGTGAGATTGCCATCACCGGCAATGTCACGGGAACGGCGGGAACACGCGCCTTCCGGTTTGGCGGGGCGGCAGACGGCACCGGGCGGGCATCGCGGATCACGTCCGACATCAATCAGGCCAATGTCGATCTGGGCACCAATGCGCTCGAACTGCGCGGCGATTCCATTGTCTTCGGTCAGGCTGAGCTGGACACCGGGACACGCGGTCTTTCGATTGCCGATCTGGTCCGCGAATTCATCGCGAACCCCAACTCATTGCTGTACAGTCCGGTCGGCACGATCACCAATCCGGCCTATCTGACGGCGGGCAATCTCACCATCACCTATGGCGGATCGGCCCTGTTCCAGAACACTGCGCCGCGCACTGACGGGAACATCTTCCGCGGGGTGGTGCTAGCGAGCGGCACCAATGCGGTGCCGACGCTGGCGCTCAATCCCGCACCGCAGAGCGGCAATGCTGGCGTGCCCACCAATGCCTTTGCCTTGTTCGGCAGCATCAACGGGTTCGATGGCCAGGCCGCCGCCCTGCTCGGCAATGCGGTGATCGGCGTGAATGGCGAGATTCTGCTGGACGCCTCACGCATCAATGGCTGCGTCATCGGCAGCGGGGCGGATTGCCTCACCACGATTGTCGGCAGTGTGGTGATGACGGTTCCGCGCGAAGTCGTGTCGTTGCTGGTGGCCGAAGAAGGGTTGCTGGTGCCGTTAGACCCGCTGGTGGGGACCAACAATGAAAGCCTGTTCTCCGATGCGGCGAGCGCACCGGCGGACGACAAGGAATGCGAACAGCGGGATGCCAACGGCGTCTGTGTCAGCAACTAGGGAGCATTGCATCATGTCAGGACTACGGCTGGCCCGAAACATTATCGGCGGCGCAGCGCTGACCTTGGTTCTTTCGGCCTGCGCCACCGTGCCGGGTGGCGGGTCGGACAATGTGCTGGCGCTGGGTAATAATGCCCGCGGCGAACGCTGCACCGCGACCACCAACTGGACCGATGAAGCCCATCCCGGTTTCGTCAAGACTAGGAATATCTATTCGGTCAATTGCTCGGGCGCGGTGACCGATGCTCTGGCGCGCGTGCGGTTGTTCCCCTCGGCCGCCGCTCGCAGCGAAGCGAGCGCAGGCCTGCAATGCGGCGCGCCCAGCGATGTGCCGCTGGTTGGGTTCGACCGGGCCAGCGCGCGACGCTGTTTTGATCCCGCGCTTGGCTTTGCCACCGTGGTGATTGATGCCGATGCGTCAGGCAGTGCGGTACAGATTTCGGCGGCCAGCAACGCAGTCGGCGCAGGCTATCAAGCTGCGCTGCTGCTGACGGGGCAGGGGCGCAGCGGCGAAATCACGTCGGCGCGCACGCCGGTTGATCTGGCCGGGCTGGCTCCGCTGCCCGACAACCTTGCGCAAGCCCAGCCCAGCGACGGCCCGCGTGAGGCCGCTGATACGCTGTTGGCCCGCGCAACCCAGCTCAATTTCCGCGGGCTCAGTGCAGATGCATCGCGGCTGCTGCGCAACGAGCTTAACCGCCTGCCCGCCGCAACCCCGGCCGCAGAGCGTGCGGGTCTCCTGCTTGAAGCCGGGTTGGCGGATTCCAACATCCGCTTCTTCCGCAGCGCAGATACCAACCTGACCACGGCCGAAACCGTGATTCGCGGCCTGCCCTTGGCCGAACAGCGCGAACTTCGACCCAAGCTTGATACCTATCGTGGCCTGCATGCGCTCAACCAGCGTGAATTTGCATCGGCGCGTCGCATCCTCACTCCGCTGGCTAACCGGGCGAGCACGCGGGTGCAGGGGCTGGATGATCCGGCCACGCTGGTGCAGCTTAACACCGTGGTCAGCGATGCCGGCGATATACGCTCGGCGATTGCTGTGCCCAATCTGGATCTTGCGCGTGAAACCGTGATCGGGGTGCAGGGCAACTGGGCCCTGAGCGTCGCCGAATTGGCTGGTGGTAATCGTCAGGCCGCGTTGAGGGCGATCAATCTGGCGCAGACCGAGCTGGAGCGCCTGTCCCGCTCGCTGCAAGGGCAACGCATCAATCAGGACGGGCTGGTGTGGCTCACTGCGCGGCTGATGCGTCAGCGTGGACGGGTTCAGGCTGAAAGTGGCGATTATGCCGGTGCGTTGGCCTCATTCGATCAGGCAATTGCCACGCTCGACAGCAATAATCGTGCGGGCACCTTTGCGCCTGACGATCCAGCGGTGGCCGAACTGAAGC
The DNA here is from genome assembly GCA_021732945.1 of Porphyrobacter sp. Taxonomy (GTDB): domain Bacteria; phylum Pseudomonadota; class Alphaproteobacteria; order Sphingomonadales; family Sphingomonadaceae; genus Erythrobacter. The sequence goes on along the minus strand of JAKFWB010000204.1, from coordinate 11,795 downwards.
TGGGACGTGCCGCAATCATTGATCGCGCCGGGCGTCCGGCTGCCGAAGTTGAAGCCGCCTATGGCGTTGCGCTTGATGCCATGCTGTCCGCGCGCGAGGCAAGTTCCGGCTTCAACACCGGGCTGCTCAATCCCTTCCTCAACAGCCTTGCCGCACGCATGGCCAGAGGCGACAAGGCCGCAGCGGGCCGGTATTTCGATGCCTTGCAGGTGGCGGGCGAAAGCAGCGCCGCGCGGCAGGTCAGCCAGCTTCAGCAAATCGTCGGCGAAGACCCGGCGATTGCAGACAAGCGCCGCGAGCGGCAGGATTTGCAGGTCCAGATCAATGCCCTGTCGGCGCGGATCGTTGATGGGCGCAATCTGGGTGAAGCGGTTGACACGCTGGAGGCGGATCGCACCCGCGCACAGGCGGCATTCCGCGAGGTTGAGGCCAATCTGGCGGCCAATTCTCGGTTGGCGCAGGTTTCGGATCGCCCGGCCAATCTCGCCGCGCTTCAGGCCAAACTGAAGCCCGGTGAGGGTTATGTGCGGCTGACGGTGATGAACGACCGCGTGTTCGGGATTCTGGTGGATCGCGATAATGCCTACCCGATCCAGCCCAAGCTGGTGGCCAATGACATTATCGGCCTTGCCAATGCGGTGCGGCGATCGACCGATGTCGGCGATGATCAGGTGCTGCCGGAGTTTTCGGCCAGCGGTGCAGCGGCGCTGTATCAGGCGCTGTTCGCCGAGGTGGATGGCAACCTGCGGGCCAAGACTGAGCTTGTGTTTGATGGCGGCGCGGTGCTCGCCGGTCTGCCAGCGGGCTTGCTGGTCACCGACCGTCCGGGGCCGAGGGCTGCTGGCAAGAGCAAGTATGATTATACCGAGGTCGCGTTCCTCGCAAAGCAGATGCCGACTTCGGTCGCCATGTCGCCGCGCAGTTTTATCGCGTCGCGCGAGTTTGCGCCGTCGCGCGCCACCAATGCCCTGATCGGTTTTGCTGCGCCCGAAAGTATCGGCAAGCAGCCGATCGGCACTGGCGGCAAGTTCCGGATCGGACCCTGCCTGATCGATTCGGCCGCGGTGACCGCTTACAGCAATCGCTTCACCCCGATTGCCGCTGATGAAATCTTCCTTGCGGCCGAGGCATTGGGGCTCAATGGTCAGCCCACGCTGGTTAGCGGGGCCAGCTTCTCCGATACCGAAATGGTGCGGCGCGGTGCCAGCGAGAGCGGCTTTGGCGATTACAAGGTGCTGCACTTTGCCACCCACGGACTGACCGAAGGGCAGTTCGATTGCAGCGAGGCTCCGGCCGCGTTGCTGACATCGTTCGGCGGAACATCGGCATCCGACCTGCTGCTCAGCTATGACGAGATCGCTGGTCTGCGGCTTGATGCCAATCTGGTGGTGCTGTCGGCCTGCGACACCGCATCGCGGACGGGTGAGGGCACGCAGATCCGTGCAGGGGAGGCCCAGCCCGGCAGCACCTTGGACGGTCTGGTCCGCGCTTTCTTTGCTGCCGGAAGCCGGTCAGTCATGGCAACCTATTGGGAAGCAGCCAATAATGATGCCACGATCCTGCTGATGAGCGAATTCTACGCCGCCGGCCGCGAGAAGACGATTTCGGAATCGCTCAACGCGGCGCAGAACACGCTGATCGCGATCCCGGATACCTCGCACCCGTTCTTCTGGGCCAGCTTCTTCGTGGTTGGCGATACGGACAACACCATCCTCGGCGGCGCCAAAACCATGGTGGCGGCCCGCTGACCGGAGCGACAGCGCCATGCCCCCCGCCGCCCGCATCACCGACATGCACGTCTGCCCGATGGTTAATCCGGGGCCGGTGCCGCATGTTGGCGGGCCGGTGGTGAAGGGGCAACCCAATGTGCTCACCTGCATGATGCCGCAGGCGCGTATCTCGGATCAATGCGTGTGCGTCGGCCCGCCCGATATCATTGTGAAAGGTTCGGCCACGGTTCTGGTCGGCAGCCTGCCTGCCGCGCGGCTGGGTGATAGCACGGCGCACGGCGGCACGATCGTTACCGGCGCGCCCACAGTGCTGATCGGCGATAGCGCCAACAGCGGCGGCGGCGGCGCAGGCGGGGTGATGGGCATGGCCCTACCCGTGCCGCTGACAGCCCCAAACCTTCAGGCCAAGACGATGATCGGGGCGCACAAGGCAGGCAAGCCGTTCTGCCGCGTTTGTCAGGGCTAAGGCCCCCTTGTCCGATTGGTTCGCGATTGTTGACGGAGCAGCGGACGCACGGCTCTATCCGGTGATCGCAGCATCGCGCGAACACGCCTGCCTTTACGAAGCTGACCATGATCAGGAAACGCTTGCCGCACTGCCGCATCTGGTGCGGATGGTGCCGGGCGAACAATTGCCCGAATTGTGGCGGCGGCACGAAAGCGGGCGGTTCTGGGGCATGGCCTGCCAATCATCGCTGAGCCTGCGGCCCTTGCGGCGTCACCTGCGCAAATTCACCACCGCGCGCCTGCCTTTGGGCGATGTGGTGCTGTTCCGGTTTTGGGATCCCCGCGTGTTTTCGACCTTTGCTGAGAGTGCTTCGCCTGATGAGATTGGCCCGTTCTTTGTGGGGATCGACGCGGTGATCATCGATCTCGGCTCGAACGGCCGCCGACGGTATTGGTGGGAGGGGGACGGCCTGAAAATGTCGCAGGCTGCGCCCACAGCTAACCCTGCGGTTTCGGCTTAGCAGCAGGCTTGCCCGCAGGCTTCTTCGGGCTGTTGGCTGTCGCAATCTCCGCGCTGATCGCCTTGCGCTGAGCGAGATACATCCGCAGCGCTTCACCGGCCAAGGCCTCTGCCACGGTGTTTTCAAAGCTGAGGGGATCAACATAAGCGCCATCGGTGCGGATTTCGAAATGGAGGTGCGGCCCGGTCGATCCCCCGGTGGTGCCGACATAGCCGATCACCTGCCCCTGGATCACATCCGATCCCACCGCCTGCCCATCAGCGAACCGATCAAGGTGCATGTAGCGCGTCTCAAGCCCTTCGCCGTGGTCGATCTTGACGAGATTGCCCGCCCCACCGCTCATGGCGCGGTGGATGATCGTGCCCTTGCCCGCGGCATAGATCGGCGTGCCCGTCGGCGCGGCGAAATCGACGCCGTTGTGATTTTTCTGGATGTTGTAGATCGGATGCTTGCGCACCCCGAAGCGCGACGTGATCCGCGCGCCATCCACCGGGGTGCGCATCAGCGAACGGGCATTGCCTTGCCCGCGCCCGTCAAACCAGCGCGGCTCGCTTTAGTCGGGCGGGGTGAAGGCATAGAAGCTGCGATTGACCCCATCGGTTTCGTATTCGACCGAAATCAGACGCGGCGGCTCCACCTCGCGCCCGGCGCGTGTTACATTTTCTTCCCATGTTGCGGTAAAGCGGTCGCCCGGCTTGATCTGGCCCCAATCGATATCGAAGGCGAACGCCTTGGTGAAATCGCTGACGAGGCTGTTGGGAATGCCTGCTTCCACTGCCGAAAGGTAGAAGATGTTGTGCTTGATTTCGCCGCTTGCCTGCCGAACGCGGACCTGCGCGGTTTCGACCACGCTTTCGCGGGCGTAACTGCCATCAGCCTTGCGGGTCAGCCGGATGGCGGCACCGTTTGCCAGTTCTGCGGTGAGCGCATGGATCGCAGGCTTTTTGCCCTTGCTGTCAAGCTCGACCGTCACTGTCATCGGCTCAACCGTGCCGAGCCCGGCGATCACCTCTTCGGCGGCCAGAAAGGCATCGCCGGTGGCGATTCCCATCTCTTCCAGGCTGAGGCCAAGTTCGTCCATGTCAGCCGCAGGGAAAATCCGGGTATCGTAGCGCGCGGCAATCGGCGCGGGGGCTGCGGTTGCCGCTTCGGGGGCGGATTGATGCGCTTCGGCAGAGGGCTGCCCGAACATTGCGCCCCACGGCACAAGCAATCCCAGCGCGGCAATGACCACAAGGCCCGCCACGCCGCCGCCCAGCCACAGCGCAGTCGGTCGCTTGGCAATCGGGGTTTCGGGGGTGATCGGTTCAGGCGCAGAATCGGTCGGCGGGGCCGGATTGACCCAGGTCCGCGGATTGAAACTGGTGGATTCTGTATCCATCGCCGCCGATTCCACTAATCCGGTCCGAGTCCCGGCCCCCATAATGCCTGACCCACATTCGGTCAGCGCATCGAAATCACTAACGCGCCCCAACGCTGTGCTTTATCTCATCAGCATCCTATGCTTAACTGTTGGCGTATTGGGGGGCAAGGCATGAGCGATCGAAATCGTGTTGCGTGGCGGGAGGGCATGTTCCTGCGTCCGCAACACTTTCAGGCGCAGGATCGCTTTGTCGAAAGCTACGTCGCCGCGCGCCATGATTGGGCGCTGCCGTTTTCCTGGGGCGTGGTTGAGCTTGAGATTGATCAGGCGCTGGCAGAGCTTGGCCAGTTTGCGATCCGCAAGGCGCGCGGGATCATGCCCGATGGCACTCCCTTCGCCATCCCTGCCGATATGCCCGCGCCGCAGCCGCTTGCGGTGAGCCCGCAGACCCGCGATGCGGTGATCTACCTCACCCTGCCGCCGCGCGTTTCGGGGGCGGTGGAGTTCATGGACAAGGAAAGCGGATCGCTCGACGCGCGCTTTCTGGTGGCTGAGCAGACCATCGGCGACAATTTTTCGACCGAGCGCACCAGCGAAGAGATTGAGCTTGGCACTGCCAATCTGCGTTATGGCGTAACCCCGGATGAGACCGAGGGCCGCCTGCTGCTGGGGCTTGCCCGCATCCGCGAAGTGGCCGGCAAGAAGCTGGTGTTCGATGATCGCTACATCGCGCCGACGCTGGATCTCAAGGCCTGCCGTTTGCGCGCGGGGCTGTCTGATCTAATCGGCCGGGCGGATCAGATGATCGCCGAACTCGCTTTGCGCGCGGCCGAAACGACCGAGGGCGGGCAGGATACCTACAAGGCGTTCCTGCTGCTTCAGGCGCTCAACCGCTGGGTCGCGATCCTTGGCCATCTGGCGCACATGCCAGCGATGCATCCTGAGCGGGTGTTTGAAAATCTGCGCACGATGGCGGGCGAAGTCTCGACGTTGACCCGTAAGGAACGCCGTCCTCCCGAATTGCCACTGTATGATCACGAAAACCTGCAAGGCTGCTTTGATCCGCTGATCGATCTGCTGCAATTGCTGCTGTCGGGCGTGATCGAACGTTCGGTTGAGCCACTGCCGCTGGTGGCGCGCGGGCCGGGGCAGTTCATGCACGTGATCAAGAACCGCACGCTGCTGCGCCAGAGCTACATCTACCTCGCCGTGTCGGACAAGACCAAGGCGATGGAGGATATCCGCAAGCGCTTTCCCGCAGTGTGCAAGATCGGCCCCAACACCAAGATGCCGACGCTGGTGGCGTCCGCGCTGCCGGGGATTGCGCTGCGCCACACCACCACCCCGCCCAGCCAGCTGCATGTGCTGCCGGGCTTTGTCTATTTCGAACTCGATCGCGGATCTTCGGATTGGCCGGAGGTCTACGACGCAGCGGCACTGGGCCTGTTCGTGTCCGACGATTGGCCTGAACTCAAACTCGAGCTGTGGGCGGTTAAGCAGAAATCATGAGCAGCGATGATCGCAACAAGACCGTGTTCAGGCCTTCGCCGCTGAAGCGCGGCGGGGGCGATGGCAATCCTGCAAATCCGGGCACTCCGCCGCCAGCAGCGGGCGGGTTTGCCGGAATGGATGATTGGGATCAGGCTGCGCCTGCCGCCTCTGCGCCTCCGCCATCGGGCGGGGGGTTCAGCCCGCTGGGGAGCGATCCTTTTGCAGCCACCGCGCCTGCGGGCGGAGCAGCGGCGCCCGGCGGGCCGGTGCTGGCCGAACAACACTTCAGCGATTCGGTGCCGCAACCTCCGCAGCCGCGCCGTGATCGCAACATCATCATGGCCCACGCCGCCCCGGTGCTGGCGATGGCCGCCGCGCTGCAATCGGGCCGCTGGCAGGTGTCGATGGGCGAATTTCACCGCCGCGCCAAGGATGCGATCAGCGCTTTCGATGCCGCGATCCAGCCCGCCTATCCCGACGGGGTCAAGCAGCGTGCGAAATACGCCCTGTGCGCGACGATTGACGATATCGCCCAGAACTTGCCCGGTGTGGGCGGCGGCGGCGCGCAATGGGCGCAGCGCAACATGGTGGTGACCTTCTTCCGCGAGAATATCGCGGGCGATCGCTTCTGGGATTTCGTCAACGAGATCCTGCGTGATCCGGCGCGCAACCGCGATCTGATCGAGCTGTTCCACGCCTGCCTTGCCGCCGGGTTCGAAGGCCGGACCCGCGCCATGCCCGATGGCCACAGCAAGAAAGGGCAGGTGATGGCGAGCCTGATCGGTGCGCTAGAGCATGTCCGCAGCCTGTCGCAAAGCGAGATCGTCAGCCATTGGCGGGGCGAGGCCGCACCGCGCAAACCCAACAATTTCTGGAGCATTATCGGGCTGGCGGCAGCGGCGGCGGCGGGCCTGTGTTTCCTCATTTTCCTGGTGTTCTTCGTCACCTTGATGCTGACTGGGCAGGACGCCTATGACCGGGTCGCGGGCCTGTTTCCCAGCGAGCCGGTGGCTCTGGCGCGCGAGGCGCAGGTGCTTGACTTGCCGCCCACAGGCACCGAACAGCGGCTGCGCACGTTCCTCGCCGATGAAATAGCGCAAGGTTTGGTGGTGGTGCAAGGCAACCGCGTGCGCACCACGGTCGGCACATTGTTTGAACCCGCCGCCGCCGATCTGGTGGCCGGGCGCGCAGCGATCTTCGAGAAGATCGGCAAGGCGATCCAGCTGGAAAGAGGCCCGGTCACGGTCGAAGGCCATGCGGATTCGGACAAGATCAGCCCGACCATCCAATTTGCCGATAATCTCGCGCTGTCCAAGTCGCGAGCGGACACTGTCGCGCAGATCGTGCGCGCGCAATTGACCGATCCGGGGCGGATCACCGTGGCCGGGCTGGGGGATACCGTACCGCTCGCCTCGAATGCGACGGCGGAGGGCAAGGCGCAGAACCGTCGGGTCGAATTCGTGGTCGAGCTCGGCAACTAAACGGCAGAGGCGGGGGCAAGGGTGATGAAAAAGTTCCTGACAAGCTGGTGGACGATCTCAATCGGCACCTTTGTGCTGTTGGCGCTGTTGCTGTGCCTTGGCCTGCCGCTGTTCGTCGAATTCCTGCAACCCCTGTGGGTGCGGCTGACGATAGCGGGCCTGCTGCTGGCAGGGTGGCTGACATGGTTCCTGCTGCGCCGCCGGGCGATGAAGAAGGCCGAGGCCGCGCTCGCCGCAGAACTCGCCGGGCCGGACGCCGGGGCCGAGGAAGCGGGCGCGGTGCAGGCGCGTATGGCTGCCGCCTTGCAGCAATTGCGCGCGGCAGGCGGGGGCAAGCGGGGCTATCTCAATGCCCAGCCGTGGTATGTGATCATCGGCCCGCCGGGCGCGGGAAAGACCACGGCGCTGCTCAATTCCGGGCTGCGCTTCCCACTCGCTGATCAGACGCTGGCGGGCAGCGGTGGCACGCGCAATCTTGATTTCCTGTTCGCTGAAGAAGCCGTGCTAGTCGATACCGCCGGGCGTTACACCACGCAGGATTCGGACAGCGCGGTCGATAATGCCGGATGGCGGCGCCTGCTGGAGTTGCTGCGCAAGTATCGCCCGTTTGAACCGGTCAATGGCATTCTGGTGGCGATCCCGGCGGATGATTTGCAAGTCGGCGATGTGCGGGTGATCGATAATCACGCCGCGATTATCCGCCGCAGGTTGCGCGAAATCCGTGAGGCTTTGCAGGTCGAACTGCCGGTCTATCTGCTGATCACCAAGGCCGATCTGCTGGCCGGGATGGGCGAATATTTCGGCGATCTGGATGTCGATGGCCGCCGCGCGGTGATCGGCCACACCTTCGACTGGCGCGGCCCGCGCCTTTCTGCCGAGGATGTGACCGGGGCTTTTGATGATGTCACCAATGATGTCGCCGCACGCCAGCCCAAGCGGCTGGAGGAAGAAAAGGACATTCGCCGCCGGGGTCTGATCCTTGGCTTTCCGGGGCAGCTCCACGCGCTGCGCCCGGCCCTGTTCCGCCTGATCGAAGGCGCGTTCCTGAACGAGGATCGCCCCAGCGGCAAACTGCGCGGGTTCTACCTCACGTCAGGCACGCAGGATGGCAGCGCGATTGACCGCATCCTGCAAGGGGTCAGCAAGACTTACGGCGACATCGGCGCAGCGGGCAGCGCCCCGCGCGATGGCAAGGCGTTCTTCCTCAACCGCCTGTTGCAGGACGTGGTGTTCAAGGAAGCCGGGTTGCCGGTGTCCGACCCGGCGCTGGAACGCAAACGCAAGTCGCAGATCATGGCGACCAGCATTGGCTTGGCCGCCGCAGTGGTGCTGGCCGTGGTCGCCTGGACGGTCAGCTTCATCGGCAATCGTTCCTTCCAGAGCGATACGCTGGTCGCCGCTGCCGCGCTGGATCAGGAAATTGACGCCAGCCGGATCGATCTGGCGCGGATCGGCAACAGCGATGCGTCGCTCGAACAGGTCCTGCCGCTGCTCGATGCCTTGCGCGATCTGCCCGAAGGCTATCAGGCGCAGGCGGCAGGCGGGCCTTCGCTGCTGATGCGCTTCGGTCTGTTTCAGGGCAGTCTCGCCCAGCGAAATGCCGAAGCCTATCACATCGGCCTTCGCCGGATATTGCTGCCGCGCATCATGCTGCGGCTGGAAGACAAGATGCGGGCAGAACTCGCCGATCCGCTGGCTTTGTATGAACCGCTCAAGGTCTATCTGATGCTTGGCGGTGCGGCACCTGAAGGGGTGATCGATGCTACCACGATCCGGCGGCATGTGGCGAAGGATTGGGCGGCGGAAGTCTATCCCGGTTCCGAGCTGAGCCAGGTGCGCGAACGCCTGAACCTGCACCTTGAAGCCTTGGCCGCAGACCCCAATCTGGGCGGAGCCTGGCAAGGCGGGCGCGCGCCGCTGGATGCGCAGCTGGTGTCAGCGTCACGTTCGGCCGTGTCGAGCATGTCGTTGTCGCAGCGCGCCTTTGCGATCATGCGCGCAAAAACCGCTGACCCATCGAAAGATTGGGTGATGGCCGAAGTGTTGCAGGCCGGCGATGCGGTCGCCTTTGCCAATCCCGAAAAGGTGCTCGCGCTCCGCGTGCCTTACCTGTTTCGGCGCAGCGGCTTTGAAAAGGCCTATACCGTGGCGCGCGAAACCGTGCAGGCCGATCTGAAGCGCGAACAATGGGTGCTCGGCAAGAACACGGTCAGCGTGCAAAGCGAATTGGGCGGGTTGAGGCAAGGTATATCATCGATATATGCGCAGGAATACATCGCCTATTGGAAGGGCGTGGTCGACGCGCTTGAGGCTGCGGACTATTTCAACGATCCGCAGGCCTTCCGCGCTTTGACCAAGGACCCATCGCCGCTGCGCACGGTGTTGCTGGAAGTGCGCGCTAATACCGATTTCACTCAAGCCAGCACGTTGGACCGGGCCGCCAAGCTGGCTGGCAATCGCGCCAAGCAGAACCGTCTGGTCAACACCGCCAGCAAGATCATCGGCCCGGGCGGTGGCGGAGTGATGTCGGCCGACAATGAAGTCACTCTGGCCTTCGCCGATCTCAACAGCTGGACCGGCACGCCCGAGCAGCCTGGCGGGGTGTCCGATTTTATCGATGCCGTGCGCCAGACCTTCTCGCAGGTGCGGGCATCGGGCGCACCGGGATCGGTCACCAGCAGCGCAGACCGGCTTGCGCAGATCAAGGGCGAGCTGGACACGGTCGCCACGCAGGCGCCGGAGATGATCCAGAAGTTCGCCGGTGAAGTGGTCAGCGGCGGGGGGTCGGCGCAGGTTGGCGTGCTGCAAGGCGAGACAACCCTCGCCTATAGCCAGCAGGTCCTGCCCGCGTGCGAAACGGCAGTGACCGGCAAGTTCCCGTTCGAAAAGGCGTCCACCACCGATGCGGGCGTAACGGAGCTGCGCAGCGCATTTGGCCCCGGCGGGCTGGTGCCGTTGTTCATCCAGACGCGGCTTGATCCCTATCTTGATCGCAGCGGTGATTACTGGCGCTGGGCCGATGGTGATCCGGTGGTGGCGAACTTCAACCCGATCACGCCCAGCAATATGCAGAAAGCTTCGGCGCTGACGCTGACGATTGGCGAAGGCCTGCCGCTGCGGATCGAATTGACCCAGCTGGGGCGCGAGGCCGGGCGGGTAGAACTGACCACCGGCGGGATCCCGCTGCAATTCGATCTCGACGAGAACCCGGAGCAGGAATTGACCTGGCAGGTTGGCGGCGGAGTGGTGCAATCATCCGAATTGAAGATCATCGGCAATAGCGGGATCGACGGGATTGATCCGGCCAATCAGGTGGTTTGGCGCCGCCCGGAAAGTGGGCCGTGGTCCCTGTTCCGCTTGCTGGAGCGGGCGCGCATCCGCAACCTTTCCGAAGGTGAGGTGGAAGCGGTGTTCAACCCCGGTCCGGGGCGCGCGGTGTTCCGCATTTCCTTTCCGGAGGATCGCAATCCGTTCAGCCTCGGCGGCCTATGGTCGGTTAAATGTCCGCAGATGCTCTAGTTCGCACGATGGCGGATGTTGCAGGGTTGGATCACCCGACAATCTTCGGCAAATTGCCGGGGCATGGGGATTTCATCAGCCGTGGCTTTTCTGGCGCGCGGCGTGACGCAATTGATCTGTGGCTCAGCGAATGGCTGGCTGCGGCGCAGGAGCAATGCGGGCCTGCGTTCGTTAGCGAATATGAGACCGCTGCCCCTTGGCTGTTCGAAGGGCGGCATGTCACCGCCGTGCTGATGCCAAGCATGGATGCGGTCGGGCGGCGGTTCCCGCTGCTGGTGATCAGCGCGGCTGACCGAACAACGCAGGCGATCTATGACGCGATGGTCGATGCTTTGGCTGAGGGGCACAGTGCAGACGACTTGCGCAGTGTTTTGGCTGTCCTTGCGCCAGTAGCACCCGGCGATGATCGCAGTCTGCGCTGGTTCCTGCCCGAAGGGGCCGATCCGTGTCTCCCGGTGCCGGACAGCGTGGCATCGTGGCATGCAGTGGAAGGATGCTTCGCGTGACGATGATCCCCTTCAGATCGGTTGGCCGCAGTGAAACCGGATTGGTCCGCTCGCAGAACGAGGATTCGATGCTGCTGGATGATGGCAGCGGGCTGTGGCTGGTGTTCGACGGGATGGGCGGGCACCAGAACGGCGCGACCGCATCGCGCATGGCGGCGCATGCCTTTGCCGCTGCGCAGCTGCCCGATGGCTTTGATGCAGCGATCGAGGCATTCGCCAGCACGATCCACCTCGCCAATGCCGCCATTGCCGCCGAGGCCGAGGCCAATGGCGGCGGCACGATGGGCACCACGGCGGTGGGCGTTATCCTGCGCGGACGCGAATTTGCGGTCGGCTGGGTGGGGGACAGCCGGGCCTATATCCTGCGGCGCGGCGGCTTGTTCCAGCTGACGGTTGATCACACCCATGTGCAGGATCTGATCGACGAAGGCATCCTGACCGATGCGGACGCCATCGGCCATCCCATGTCGCATGTGCTGACACGCGCGTTGGGCGTGGCCCCCGAAGTGCAGGTCGACATCATCAAGGACGAGCTGGAACCGGGTGACCGGTTTCTGCTGTGCAGCGACGGGCTGAGCGGCCCGGTCAGCGATGTCGAGATCCGCGATGTCATGCAAGGCGAACACCTGCAAGCCGCAGTCGACGCTTTGATCGAACGCGCCTATGCCAAGGGCGCGCCGGACAATGTCACGGCGATCGTGATCGAAATCGGTGCCTTCTGATATGAGCTTGCCCCC
>JAKFWB010000142.1 GCA_021732945.1 Porphyrobacter sp. | reverse complement strand
GCCAGGTTACGATTTCTATGCCATCAGCCTCGGCGCCTGAGGGATTGGGGCGTTTGTCCTCGCCCTTCAGGCCCATTCGGTTCTCTAGCCAGCCCAGAAAGACATGGGCGCTTTGGCCGTAAAATCCAGACGCTTCACGCATATCCCGGTGGGCATCAATGAAGGCGGCGGCCTCGGCTTCGAACCGCAGCAAGTCGGCACGCATCTGCGCAGGATCGTCAAGCCGGTCGCACCAAGCGCGCAAGGCTGCGGCGCGGATCACCTGGTGCAGCAGAACGTCGACCGGCATGGCGAGTGAGTCCGGCCACAACGCGCCAAGAGCTTCGAGGTCGGGCACCTTGATCGTCTCGCCAGCTGCGACTGCCTTGAGCGCCTGATCCAAAGGCACGGCCGACGGTCCCAAAGTGGCGACACACAGCGCGGTGTGGATGTCGTCAGGATCCACGGCATAGCGCAGGGCAAAGCTGGCAGCCTGCACGATGCGGCTCTGCCACCATCCGCCATCGGCCACGCGCACCGGCAGTTCGAGAGTCCGCAGTGCCGAGGCATATGATGTGCACTGATTATGCGAATAGCACAAAACGGCAATGTCGCGTGGCTCCAGTGGGCGTGGTTGTTTGGTGTGGCGATCCTTGATGATCACGCCTTCTTCCAGCAGCGACTGAATGCGTTCGGCCACGAAATGATGCGGCTTTCCGCCATTGCGCGCGCTGCGCTTCTGCGCCAGTTGCAGAATCTCCAGCGCGGTTTCAGCTCCCTCCTCCTGCGTCGGGGCCAGTGGCGCATAGGCATCACCGAAAAGGCACGGTCCCAGCGCGTTGACGAAACCCATGATACGCGGGTCAGAGCGCCAGTTGCGGTCGAGCGGGCTTGTCTCGAACTGTTCGGTTAGCGCTGTAGTAAGGCGCGGGTCGGCACCCTGGAAGCCCATGATCGCTTGCTTGGTGTCCCCTACGATCAGGGCGCGCTTGGCCTGTCGCGCCAAGGTCCACAGGAAGGTGAACTGGATCGGGTTTGTGTCCTGGAACTCGTCGACGATGACGCAGTCGACTTCCTCCATGATTGCCCCCAACACTGCCGGATTATCGCGCAGCAACTGGGCGGCATTGGTCACCATGTCCGAATAGTCGATGACACCAAGGCGCCGCTTGCGGGCCTCGTAATCAGCCATGGCGCTTTGCGCGCCCTCAACCAGCGCGCGAGCATGAGCAATGGCGTCGCTCAGTGGGCCCGGGTGGCGCTCCAGCTTGTCGGCGGCGGCTATCACGGCATCGGCCAGCTCTCGTAGTCATCGGGTGTGGGGCTGCCGCGCATGGACTTGCGCAGCGAGCGCAGCCGTTGCCAGAGCTTCCAGTCCTTCTCATTTGCTGCGAACATTCGTTCGGCAGCGCGAAGGTCGTTGTGATTGGAACGGAAGGCGTCCTTGGCGGTCTTGCTGGTCGCGGTGTCGGCTAAGCTGCGAGGAAAGGCCGCCAGTAGCGCGCGAACAGCAGCCTTCAGCCCCTCATCCAGCGTCTCGCCTTTGGGTGCAGGCGTGCCATAGCCCTCGCGGATCGAAGCCTCGACATGATCGGCCATCGCCAGATCACCACCTCGCGGCCCCAGCGTGCGCAACAGGCCGATCACGCCGAGCAGCGTAGCGCGAAAGCTGTCCTCCGCCGTGTCATCAGACGCGAAACTGCCGCGATAGCCGTAAGCCCCAAGGTTACGCGCCAGCTCGTTGAGCGCGTCATTCTCCTCGATGGCGCGCCGGATCAGCAGATCCTGCTCGTCTTCGGCGATCAGACGCAGTTGTGGTGAGGCTCCGCTGGCAAAGGCATGTTCGACCAGCAGGCGGCGACCCAGCCCGTGAATGGTAGAGACATAGGCGCGGTCCACCGACAGGGCAGCACCCAGATTGCCATCGGCGAGCAGCGCTGCTCGGATGCGCTGGCGCAACTCGCCTGCCGCCGCCTCGGTGAAGGTGACAGCAAGGATGCGCTCTGGCCGCACCAGCCCATCACGCACCCATTGGGTGAGAGTGGTCTGGATATGGTGGGTCTTGCCAGCGCCGGCGCCAGCGGGAACGATCGAAAGCTCAGTCATTGGCAATGTCCGCAAGGTCAACGGAAGGTGCGTCATCGTCGCGCATGAAGGCAGTGATGAGCGGGCTCTCGTCGAGGGCATACGTTCCCAAGGCCGCCTCCTTCTGGAAATACTTGGCGTCGGCAGTGGTGTTCAAGTCGATCCGTCCAGCCCTTAGTGCCTCGAAGCGGGTCTTCACGAGGGTTATGGCGTTTTGGGCGATGTCCCCTTCGATCACCTCGACATGATCGTCGTCTATCGCTTTCGCGCCATTGATCAGCACCGCGCCATCGTTGAGCGTGTGATAGGCCACTGCGGGCAGGCCGTCCCAAGCGGTCAGTGTTTCGGCAATGCGGATAACGCCCTCGCTGCTTTTCTCACTCACCCGCACATCCATGCGGCGATAGAGATCGACCTGAAGGTCATAGCCCTTGTTCAGCCGTTGGCGGCGCGTTCCTGAACTGCTCGTCTTGTAGTCCACCACTACTGGTTGGCCATCGGGCAGGCGCAGCAGGCAGTCCGCCTTGCCATGCACCGGATGGCCAAGCAGATTGCCGTCAAGCCAGAATTCATTGCCGACAATCTCGGCCCCCAGCGAGTTCAGCACTCGCGACCAGTGCTTTGCAGATGTGGTGATTTCTGATTCCAACGCCAGACGCTCAACCGTCCATGCCGCGCCTTGCAGGAAAGGAGCCAAGGCTCGGATGCGGTCGGCCAACAGCTCGGGGACTCGGACGGCGATTATGGCATCGTCAGGATGATCGCTACCCGGCGCAAACAGGCGCTCGAATACTTCATGAGCCAGTGATCCGCGGAGCATTACGTTGAGCGCTTCGGGCGCCCAGGCCACGTGTTTGGCGCCCAATTCGCCCAGCACCCAGGCCAACGGGCTGACCAGCAGGTTTTCAAGGCGGCTCGGGCTCTGCGGGCGAGGCGTTCCATCCTCCTTTTGGCGCAGGGCGAGGAGATTGGTCCCTAGCTCGAAGTCCGCCGGGATATCGGGCGCCTCGGCGGATTTATATTCGGGCTTCGGGCGCCAGTCGATCAGGCGATCCCAGATTGTGCCTTCGCCACGCGACAGGGCGACCACCAGCTGATCGGGACTATCGCAGCCCTCAAAAAGGCGGGCAATCAACGGCAGGCTGGACGATGGCGACAGTGCGGCGCCTAGGCGGTCGCGTTCGCTCATCAACAGAATGGCTTGTTCGCTGGCGGCACCAAGCTGGCGAATGAAAGTGGCCAAGGCGGCATCGAGATGGCTGGCATGAGAAGGCAGCTTTAGGCCAGTTTTCTCGGCTATGAGCGCCACTTCGCTGTCGAGGAAAAAGGGATTGCCCGATGGCGATGCCGGATAGCAGCCATCGTTAAAGCCCAGCACCACCAGCTTACGATAGCGCCGGTTTGGCAGTTCCTGCGCATGCAGCACGCTGACCCCGCCAAGGTAGTATGCTCCGCGCTCGGGCTGGATTTGTTGATAGGCTGCGGCAAATTGAATCAGCTTATCCCAATCCGGCTCGGCGCTGTCCGGTGCGTTGCCGATGGCCGCCGAAAGGCGTGCGATCTGCACCTTAGCCTCCAGAACATCTGCCTCGAGCGCTTCGTCCTCGCAAAGCAAGGCACGGAATCGGCGCAGATGCTCTTTCAACTGACCGTTGGTGGATGGGGATGGCGAGCGGATCAGGGTGAAAAGCGTGGCGGACTTGCCCGACAATTCGCGCGCGGCATAAGGCTCGAAATCACCCTGCATCACGCAGCGGGCGAGTTCGTTGCCAATATCTGGCGGCCAGCACAGCAGTGGCGAGCTATAAAGCGAGGCAAGCGCCATTGCGGGAGCCGGGCGGCGGCGGCATTGCAGGAAGTGTAGTATCGCCTCGCCGCCCACATTGCGGCGCGTGGCCAGGCCGGGCATCGACGAAACAAGTAATCCTGCCCCCGCAAATGTCTCACTTGCAGCCAAGGAATATTCGCCACTCCTTGGCAAGATGACTGCTACATCGCTGGGCTTGAGTGTGGGATCGGCCCTAAGCCAATGCTGGATAATCGCGGCGGTTGCCTCAGCTTCGGACAGGCTGTCGCGGATGGACATGGCGGCGATGCTGTCATCCCTCGGATGGCGCCTGGCGGATGGATCAAGCGCATGACGCTGCACATGGCCCAGCAGAGTCTCCGTGGGAGCAGCGGCGGCTAGACGATTTGCGATCAGTCTTTGATAGTCGGCATCCTCGGGTGCGACCACGCCATGGTGGCTTTCCAGATGCCTCAGCACCGCGCATTCCAGCGCAGAATGGCGCGGGTCATCACGCCGCAGAATTATGGCCATGGGTTGCAGCGCGTCGCCAACCCCGTAGGCTAGCAAATCGCCAAGCTTGCGGATCTCCGATGCTGTAACTGCCGGGTGGTTACGCCACAGCGCGATCAGTGCTTCCAGATGTGTTTTGGCCCGCGACCCGTCGTGCAAGTTCGAGGTGCTGATTTTTGCCGGATCGAGATCGGGCGTTGCCAGCATGACCTGCCGCAGCATGGCTCCCACAGCCGCAGTCGTTTGCTCCGGCGGGACAGCAAAACTGTCGCTCCACGGCTGACCTTCGCCGATCGCCTCTAACACCTGGCGCAGCGGGACATCAGCCCGCTCAGGTAAGGCATACAGGCTGGCAAGCAGCGCAGGCGTCAGCGGCGTGCAACTTGCAAACCGGCCCTTGCCTAGGCGGAGGTAACAATCTTCAAACATCGAGAATCATCCAGCAATCGCTTCAGGCAGGCCCTTCACTGCTTTCGCCAAGGGCGTGCACAAGCTTCAATGTTCGATCGAGGTTGCTCAATCGATTTCTCATAAGCGCATTGCTAACTTTCTATAATCAAAGAACAAGGCCATATCGGTGTCGTCCAGAACTCGTGCGACCACGTTTGTCGCATTTGGGTGTTGGATGAGGGACATGACAAAAATGGACATCCTCACTCGCGAGGCATCGCGCAGGTGCGCCGTGTAGCTTGGGAATGAATTGGGGATCATTGAACAATGGTGATGGCGAAAAATACTCGCCGAAAGGTTGGAGCGGGAACCGAACCTGCGCTCGGGTGGACTTTTCTGTCGCGCGACGCCCTGGCCAAAGCCAAGGCGCAGATGGACGAAGAGTCTATGGGAGTGCGCGACGAGATTGGATTCCTTACAATTCACCAAAGATACGCTGATCGTTTCTTTCCCGGAACGTCGGTACTGCACACCCGCGCTCGCTATGCGCTCTTCGTTCCGTGGCACTTTGGCGATCTTGCCGGCCTGACGGGTCCGGCCGCTCAACGTGCGCTGCAGGAGCGCGAACGCGTTTTGGCAGGGCGATTACGCGACGCGGGCGAAGCGCAGGTTATTGGAAGTCGCATATTCCCGAAGCCCTCGAGCCAACCCCCTTCAACGGTCTATTGGAATGCGTTGGCCACTTGGGGGATTTTGCGACCGCGCCCAGACGGACGCGCGGTTTCGCGCGCGCAAGCGCACCGATTACTCAAGGCTGCTGGCGGTGCCACTGACGACGATGATCAGCCGCTGCTTGGTTATGAGCCACCATTTGTGCTGATGCCGGACCGACCCAAAAACTGGCTCAGTGGCGACATATCGCTGCAGATGGATTCGATCGAGGCCGAATTTCTGAGGGACCGACTTTCGCAATTGCGCCGTCCCGGTTCGCATGAGCTATCGCTTCTTGCGCAATTGGCCCGCACTCAGACGGCGCCCTCCGAGAGCTTATGGGACGAGGAAACCTTAGCGGTTGCTGGCAGTGACGCCACTCCCCTCGATCGCGCGCGGCAGGCTGCCAGCCTCGCCGGTATAGGTCGGGCAATCTATGACGCATTGCTCGAGCGGATTGTCGAGGAGGAGGACAAAGGACAGTCTATGCGCCGTCACCGCGATCACCTCGCTCAAATGATCGAAACGCATGGATCGGCCGCGGCCTCGCTCGACTTGGCTGGCTTAGAGCAGGATATCGGCGCACTGCCACCGAAGTTGCATGCGGTCGTGGCAGCTACGCGGGCGTGGGCGACAAGCAGTGGCCACGATCTGGACGAGCTACTGGACATCTATATCGCGGCCGAAGCACGCAAAGGTCCGCGCGCACGACTTGCTCAAACACCGAACGGTCGAACTCGGCGACGCGAATGGGCGACCGACGAACATGGGCTCGCCGGACCGCTGCACTACCGTTGGGGGCAGGTCCACACGCTGTTGACTGATCTTGTAGAGGTTGCCGGATGAGCGCCGAAACTGAAAGCTGGCCAGCATTGTCATACCTCGAAGGGCTGCGCCCTGGGCCAGATGAGCACGTCGAGCTCGCCTTGCTCGCCTCCTACTCGGCTGACCTTGGTTCGATCGGTGCTGCGTTGCTTGCTCTTGCCGGCAAGGACAATGACAGTGGTGGAGGCAGCGCTTCGGATTTTGCCGACGCCGTAGAGCGATTGAGAGGGAAAACTCGTATTGTGATCCAGCGCGGCCGGTTGGCTAGAATGCGCAGGACGCCCCGAATTGCTGCAGTGCTTGATCAATTCGTTCGTGAAGTCGCCTTTGATGAAGCACGGCAGAGTTGGCATCCGAAGGCTGCGTTAGTCAGGATCCGTTCGGACGACGATGTCGTGACTTGGCGCCTCTGGATCGGAAGCCGCAACCTCACTGAATGCGTTAACCGAGACATGGGTCTCCTCTTGGTATCAGGTGGCACTGGGGCGCGTGCTATCCCTGGAATTGTGGATCTCGCCCGAAGTTTGGCCGAGCATGCCGATCTCAAAGGGCTTCGGCCTGCCTCATTGGTTCGCGAAATTGGTAAGCTGCAGTGGCGGGCACCGACTGGCGTCACTGTCGAACAAATTCGATGGCACCCTGGAGGGGGCGTCGAGCAAGCTCCGGTGCCGCCCGACACAGCGGACGAAGTCACAATCGTCAGTCCCTTCGTTGATAAGACATTTTTCTCTCGCCAACTGTCAGCGGGACGGACGTCGGCACGCCGGGTGCTTTTGACGACAATGCGTGAAATCGAACGGGTCGGACCGGCTCTAGGCGCCTTCGATGATCTTCTTGCGCTCGACGCACCAGAATATCCCGCAGGTGATCCCGCCTCGGAGGAAAGCACTGATAAGGACCACAACGCTGATCGTGACGAAGAGGAGGAGATTGGTCGGGGACTTCACGCGAAACTGTTGTTCTGGCGTGACGGCCGCAAGCGCACGCTATGGCTCGGCAGCGCCAACGCTACAATGCGGGCGTGGACAGGACGCAACGCCGAAGTTGTTGCCGAGCTTCAAATTACCGAACCGGTCGAGCGGGGGCTGCGAGCCTTGATTGGCACTGCGCGATTGGCCTCAGCTTCGAGCATGGAGCACATTGCAGATGATTTAGAGTTGGAAGAGGAGGCTCTCGAGAGAGCGCGAGCTCAGGTGGCCGCGCGCTGGGCCGCGACGATCGAACTTTCTGAGAATGGTGTCGCGCTTGACCATCGATCCGATTTCCATCCCGATGGCCCGCACCCAGACGAAGCTGACATCGCGCTAGAGGTCGGCACACTTCATGGTTCGCTCTTGGCATGGCCGCGTGGAAACAACCGGTTGATGCTCGGCCATGTCTTGCCGGCCGAGCGAAGCGAATTTGTTCGCCTGCGAGTTAGCCGCGGTTCACTCGGGCTTGCTTGGTTGCAACGCGCACCAGCGGAGCCTCCGTTTGGCGAGGATCGCGATCGAGCCGCATTTGTGCGGTTCCTAGGTGCCCGAGGGTTTCTTCTCTGGCTTGCCGGTTTGTTGGCAGATGATGGTCGCGACGGGGAGGGCGATTGGACTGTGGAACAACGAGCTGAACAAGCAAACTCCGTGTCTGATATCGCGCTTGATCCAGTTCTGCCTACGTTGGAGGAGATGATGGCGGCATGGGCGCGGAGTCCAGCACGTTTCCATGAGATCGAACGCCGTGTGTCGCAATATCTGCCGGCAATCATGGAACATGCGGACCAAGAGGATCCAGAAATGGCCGACTTGTTGAAGCGGTTTGGCGCTCTTTGGGTCACCCTGAGAGTCGGACTTGGCCATGATCAGAAGTCACGGCGATGAGTGATCCCAAACCTTTTCAGCAAGCTGCGGTGGAAGCTGCACTGGCTGCGTTCGCGGATACCTCCGGGCTCCGGCGTTTCCTGGTTGCCGATGAAGTCGGATTGGGGAAGACCGTCGTCGCCAAAGAGGTGGCCAGGCGGATGTCGCACGATGGGCAGAAGCCTCTGATCATATACTATATTGCGAACGGACATGCCGTTTCGCACCAAAACAAGGGGAGGGTCGTCGGCTTCCTCGACAAGAAGAGCCGACTTGCCGCAGCAAGCACCCCTGATCGGCTTTCGTTGATTGCGGTGGCGGCGCGCCCTGACACTCCAGTCTTGATTTACGCGTTGACCCCAGGGACCTCCTTTCCGGGATCTCGTGCCCGATTGACCAGCGGTCGCAAGGAAGAGCGTGCCTATCTCAAGGTCCTCCTCGAGCGTGCCTATCCGGCATTTGCGAGAAATCTCGATCCAGCCATTCTAAGACTCAATGTCGGAGATTCATGGTGCTCGCTTGTTCAACAGGCTGAGGAAAAGCTCGCAACACCGCCGCCACATTTGACCCAGCGTTTTCGTGAAGCGCTGGCGACAGTGTTCGGCGAGCCAGTGCGTGGGCGAATGGATCAGGAATTGCGAGGTGACCCTGCATCAAAGAAAAAGGCTATTACGCCGACTGCATTCGTAGGTAAACTTCGCAGAGCGCTCGCGCTGGCAACGCTGCGCCATCAACCGCCCGATCTCGTTATCCTCGACGAATTTCAACGTTACCGGCAAATCCTGGATGACCGGGATGCAGACCCGCTCCTTGCGGCATTATTGAATCCTCCGGCTTCCACGAAAAGGCCAGCCATCTTGCTGCTCAGTGCGACACCGTACCGGTTGTTGAGTACCCGGTGGGATGAAAGCCAAGGCGTACTGGCACATGCAGAGCTGCTCGAACTAGTTGGCTTTTTGGCCGGCGACGGCGCTCGGACTAGCGCAAAGGATCTGTTTGCCCGGTTTGGGGACAAACTTCGCGACATTGCGGCCCACGTCGATGGTGGCCACCCTGATCGAGAGGCAGAGATCATTGAGGCGGGTGAAATTCGCGATGCGCTGCGGGCTCTTTTGACACCGGTGATTTCCCGAACTGAACGGGACAGCGTAGCATCTGTCGACGTGCTCGCAGCCACCAGTTTTCTCGATGCAAAGCCCAGCGCAGAAGATTTCCGCGTATACCGCCATCTCGTTGAGAGCTTCGAAGAGGACGGGAGTTACGCGTTGCCATACTGGTCATCGGTGCCGCTGCCGGCGCAATCGCTCGGGCCGCGCTACATGGCTTGGAAGCGAGCGACTATCAAAGCTGCGCCCAAGCTCACCAAGATGACGCGCGAGGCGCGCAATCGTCTTGAGGCGCCTGCGAGTTGGCCCGACGCAAAGCTCAGAGCGCTGAACGTCATTGCACCGCCAAGGCTGCTTTCGTTGCCGTGGGTCGCGCCCTCCTTGCCATGGTGGCCACTCGACGGGGGCTGGAAGGAGGCCGGGGGTGATCCGAAGCTCCTTATGTTCAGTCGGTTTCGCGCAACGCCACCAAGCGTGTCTGCGTTACTGAGTTTCGGTGTCGAGGCGCACAACTTGCCGAATGCCCGGGGTGGCTATGAAAAGGCCTATCGGCGGCGGCGTTTTAAACTCTCAGCACTACCGGGTCCGGTCTTGGCAGCCTTTCACCCGTCACCTTGGCTGATCCAAAACACAGATCCGTTGGAGGCGAAAGGCGTCAAGCTTGCGGATGCACGCAAGGTTGTTCGTCGCCAGATCCTCGCGAACCTTCCCAAGGGTATCGTGAAAAAAGGCACTGCAAAGGCGCGAAGGGCGCACCGCTCGATAGCGATGGTAATTGGTGCAATCGAGAGCCGGGCGGCGATGCTCGATTTGTCTTCCCAAGCGTGGAGCGGCGTCATCGGCGATGATCGTGCAGCACGTTCGGCGATCGCGAAATGGCGTCGAACTCCTGCCCTTGATCGCTTGTCTCCACTCGAGCTTGAGGATCTCGTTGACCACGCGATGGGCGCTCCGGGAATTGTCCTAGGCCGTGCGCTATACCGGCACGATCCATCAGTTCTCCATCCAAGCCGGTTTGCCGAGCTTGTTGAGCTTAGCTGGCAGGGTTTTCGGGCCTATCTCGATAACCCTGTGATTCTATCGTCACTGCCGGGGACCAATGCTGTCGACAAGGTAATGCGTGCTTCCGTTGAAGGCGGACTGGAGAGTGTTCTGGATGAACACTGCTGGTTTCGAACACAGAATCTGCCTGAAGGCGCACCCGGCTTGCTCAAAGATATTTACGCTTCGCTCGGCCTGCGCGCCGGCAGCTTCAGCTTTCATGGTCTCGGCGGACAGAAGCACAAGATACCTGTTCGTTGTCATGTAGCGGTCCCTTTCGGCGACGCGGAGGCCGAACCGGTGTCCAAAAGCACGACTGTATCGGCAGCACCCGCACGCCCTGACGAAGTGCGCCGCAGCTTCAACACCCCTTTCTGGCCGCATGTCCTTGCAACCACCTCAGTTGGTCAAGAGGGGCTAGACTTCCATCCCTGGTGCTCGCGCGTTGTTCATTGGGACCTGTCATCGAACCCATTGGATTTGGAACAGAGGGAGGGGCGTGTTCAACGCTATGCAGGGCTGGTCGTCAGGCGCCGCCTTGCGGAACGCCTCAAAGATGGCGTCCTGAATGGTGGACTGCCCGGCTCTCCATGGCTGCGCCTTCAGAGGCTCGCTGGCGATCTGGCCGACGCTAGCGGACTACGACCTTGGTGGCTGTTCGATGGCGCCGAAGTGCAACGTCACGTCTTTGAACGTCCCTTCGGCCGCGACATGGTGCAATTTGCTCGGCTTCGTAAGCAACGACTGATCTATCGATTGGCTCTCGGCCAACCCAATCAGGAGGACTTCATCGATGTCCTTGCCCAAGGTGGCGCGGCGACGCGAGATGTGCTCAGACCGCTCGTGTTAGATTTGTCGGCAATGGGACTGCGACAAGTCAAGCCTCCGAACTGCGCTACACGTGTGGGTGAGACACCGTGATCTTGGCGCGGATCAGTTGCCAAAGGCGCACATCTGTTACGCCCGACATTGCATCAGCAGGCTAACACTCAATAATATCATTGGATTCGTTGTATCCGAGGAGTTTCACCTTGAACGCCACTGCCAACTCACAGGTCCGGAAACTGTTTGATGAAACGCGCCGACGGTTGGTGGAGACTGGCACGCGAAATCGTCTTGTTCACGTGAACCGGACGAATATCCGCGGTGCCGTTGTCAGCATCGCAGATGAACGCTCGGACGATGTTTATGAGATGCTCTCAGGGGGACGAACCATGCGGTTCCGTCCACTCGGTAAAGATCGCCACCAGCAAGGCGAAATCTTGCTGTCGGCCACCGAGGAGTTGGGCAGCGGTGGCGCAGACGAAAGTCGATACACCGACAATCAGCTGGACACGCTGCTGGGTCCGGACGCGCTGGCGAAAAAGCTGCTGAAGATTGCCCGGGATGCCCGAACCGCCGAGGAGGAGCAGGGCGTAAACATCCTCTATCTGGCGCTCGGCTTCGTTACCTGGTTCGAGGATGAGAAATCTGATGTGCGCCGGGAAGCGCCGCTTGTGTTGCTCCCGGTTGAGTTGGTCCGCAACCAGCGCACGTCGACATATGATCTCCGCATGCGCCCGGACGATCTGATGACCAACCTGCCTCTCCAGCAGCGCTGGCAGGATGATTTTGGTCTGGTTCTCCCAGACCTTGAGATCGAAGAAGATTGGCTACCTTCTGACTACTTCGACCAAGTAGAGGCGATCGTAGGTAAGCGTGCGCGCTGGTCGATCGACCGCGATGGGATGCAGCTTGGCTTTTTCTCGTTCTCCAAGCTGCTGATGTATCGCGACCTTGATTTAGACGCATGGCCCGATGGCAATCTGGAGAATCATGACCTAGTTCGCGGCCTTTTGTACGAGGGCTTCGGCGAAGATCAAGCCGTGTTTGGTGACGGCGAGAGCCTAGACGCCGTTCTGCCGCCCGAGAATATCTGCCACGTGGTCGATGCTGACGCGAGTCAGGCCAAGGTGATCGAGGAAGCCCGCTGCGGAAAAAACCTTGTCGTTCAAGGTCCGCCAGGAACGGGGAAGAGCCAGACGATCGCCAACATCATTGCGGCAGCAGCGAAAGAGGGGAAGTCCGTACTCTTTGTTGCCGAGAAAATGGCAGCTCTGGAGGTGGTGCACGACCGTTTGGTGAAAGTCGGGCTTGCCGATATCTGCCTCGAACTCCACTCTCGCACGGCCAATAAACGCCAAGTGCTAGAGGAACTTAAGCGGACGCTGAATGCTGGGGACGCTATCCCCACCAAGCCAGAACAGCCGGATTCTCTTCGCAAAACCCGGGATGAGCTCAACGCAATTGCTCAGGCTCTCCATGCACCGGTCGGTGAAACTGGGGAAACAGCCTTTCGCATGCTGAGCAGACAGGCCCGATATATCGGTCTCGGTGCGCAGCCGCCAACCTTTGCCAGCCCCAACCTGTCATCCATGGATCGCGGGGATGAACACCGAGCAGTAACGGCGCTGATGCGGTATGGCGCGGCGATTGAAGCCACGGGCGATCCCGCCGTCCACCCACTTCGCGGGGTCTGCAACACATCTTTGCAACCTGTCGACCAGGCGCGTTTGAGACCACTGATTGAGAGCGCTCGCGACGACGTCTCCAACTTCAATGTGGCGACGGATGCTGCGCTCGATGTGGTGGGATTGGCTGATGGTGGCTGGTTCGATCTCGCAGACTCGATGGTCGAGCTGCTTCGAGCTTTGGATGGCCTTGAGCAGTCGCAGGCGGGGTTAGCCCAGAAAATGCTGCGCTGTGCAGACCGCCGTAGGCTGAAGGCCACTCTCGCGCTTGGAAAGCAGTGGCACGAAGCGCGCGACGCTGACCGCGACCTGTTTCTGGATCATGCATTTTCCAGCGATGTCACTCATTTGCGCGGTCCACTGGCCGCTGGGACTCTTTCATTTTTCTCCCGGTGGGGTGGCGCTTACCGTGCGGCTTCTCGCGAGTTGGCGGGGCTTCTGAAAACTGCCCTTCCGGGTAGCGCTGATGACCGCCTCGACTATGTCGACCGGCTCCTGGAAATCGCACGGTTGCGCGGTGAATGGGCGATGGACGAACCGTTCTGCCAAGCGGCGGTCGGCGAAGATTGGCGCGGCGAACGCACTGATTGGAACACTCTCGCGTCTGTATGCGACTGGGCAGATCGCGTAAGTGCAGCCAACACTGATATCGAAGCTGAAACTTACGATCTC
Source organism: Porphyrobacter sp. (assembly GCA_021732945.1). Classification (GTDB taxonomy): domain Bacteria; phylum Pseudomonadota; class Alphaproteobacteria; order Sphingomonadales; family Sphingomonadaceae; genus Erythrobacter. The sequence goes on along the minus strand of JAKFWB010000142.1, from coordinate 5,107 downwards.
GTTACGGCCGCATGGGCAAGTGAGCGGGTTGGCCTGATCGAGAGAATTCAAGCGTCGGGTGAGCAAGCTTGGAAATCCTTGGGTGAGCTTCGCACTCTCCTTGACCTCGGCGACGATCGTTTCCCGGACGGATGGCGCGAGGCAGACCTGCCTCTGATCATTGAAGCGCTCACCGAAATGGCCGGCGCGGTCGACCGGTATCCGGCTTGGGCCGAATTGGTCGCGGCGCGAAAGGTCGCGGATTCGGAGGGAATTGACACGCTTGCCGGTCGGCTCGCCAATGGCGAAATGAATGTCGAGAGCGCGACAATTGAGCTGAGGTTCGCACGGGCCGAAGCGATTTGGCGACGCGCCTTGGCCTCGAACCCGGCACTAGCCGATCTGGCCAACGTTGATCGTCATGCGCTCGTTGCCCAATTCTCGCGGCTCGAAAAGCAGCACCTGCATGACAACGTCACCGGCATCGTCGCTGCTCACCTTTCCCAACTGCCCCGCGGTGCCCTCGGTGAGATGAAAATTATCAGAGGTGAGATGGGCAAGAAGCGTGGGCACAAGGCTTTGCGCCGCCTCTTTTCGGAAGCCCCCACTGCGATCCAGCGGATCAAGCCGGTCCTGCTCATGAGCCCCATTTCGGTGGCGCAGTATCTGACGCCCGGCACACACTCCTTCGATCTTCTCCTTATCGACGAAGCCAGCCAAGTGCGTCCCGAAGATGCGCTGGGCGCAATCGCGCGTGCGCGACAAGTTGTTGTCGTCGGTGACCAGAAGCAGCTCCCGCCGACATCGTTCTTCGACCGCCTGACCAGCGGCGATGGTGATGAAGATCTCCAGAGCGATGACGATGCCACGGAGACTGAGGAAGACCTCCTTGGTGGCGCCGCGCAAGTGGCCGAATTGGAGAGCATCCTCACTCTTTGCGAGGCCCGCGGCCTGCCGCCACGAATGCTGGAATGGCATTACCGATCGCGCGATCCCTCGCTCATCAGGGTTTCGAACCGGGAGTTTTACTCCGACAGGCTCATTCTCCCTCCATCGCCGCTCGAGAGGGATCCAACCTTTGGCCTCACCTTCACCAAGGTGGACGGTGCCTATGACAAAGGCGGGCGGCGTGACAACCGGCTCGAAGGCGAAGCTCTCGTCCGCGCCGTGGCGAAGCATGCGCGCACCATGCCGAAGCAAAGCCTGGGCATCGTCACCTTCTCCGTCGCTCAGAAGCACACCATTAACTTGCTGCTCGAAAACGCCAGACGCGACGACAAGGTGCTAGACGAATTCCTGCGCGAGGGCGGCGCAGAAGACGTGTTCGTCAAGAATATCGAGAACGTTCAAGGCGATGAGCGCGATGTGATCTTCATCAGCGTCGGCTACGGTCCAACTCAGCCTGGCGGTCGGATGATCGGAGCTAGCTTTGGACCGGTAAATCTCGAAGGCGGTGAAAGGCGGCTCAACGTGCTTTTCACCCGCGCACGACTGCGCTGCGAGGTCTTCGCGTCGTTCGATCCGGGTGATCTCGATGTGAGCCGGTCCTCCCGCGAAGGGCCGCGCGTGCTCAAACGCTTCCTCGAATTCGCCAAGACCCGCCAGATCGTCGAGCACTTCCCCACCGGCGATGATGCGGATTCGCCGTTCGAGGAAGATGTCGCTGACACGATTCGTTCGTTCGGATTTCTAGCCGATCCGCAGGTTGGCTCCGTGGGCTTCAGGATCGATATCGGGGTGCGTCATCCCGACCGGACGGGCAGCTACATTCTCGCGGTGGAGTGCGATGGTGCAACCTACCATTCCGCTCTGTGGGCCCGCGAGCGGGATCGCCTGCGGCAAGGTGTGCTCGAAAACCTCGGTTGGCGCTTCCATCGAATCTGGAGCACCGACTGGTTCTACAACCGCAATCGCGAAATAGCGCGCCTGCGAGACGCCTTAGAGCACGCCCGGGAAGCCGAGCGCCGTGGCAATCTGCCCGTGAAGGAACCGGCGGTTCCGGCAGCGCCAGCAAGGCCCCCGATCACCGAGCCCCAACCGCTGCCGGAGATCGTCGAGCGGCAGATGCCCGCCTATTCCAGGGCTCACTTCCCGGTCCGGTCGCCATTCGAACCCCATGAGGCACCGATGTCGGAGCTCCAGCTTCTGGCCCAGAAGATCGTCGAGCATGAGGGTCCGATCAACGCTGAAGAGGTGGCGCGCAGGATTTCCGCGTGCTTTGGCCGAGAACGCGCTGGCAACCGGATTCTAAAGGTTACGTTGCGGGCTCTTGGATCGCTGGTCAGTCGGAACGCAATAGCGGTCATTGACGGATTCTACGTGACGGATGAACAACTTAATGTGCCTCCCGTCCGTGATCGATCCAATGAGTCCGGAGCGACGCTCAAGGCTTCCTCGATTTCCATTCTTGAAATTCGGGCCGCATTGACGATCGCTCAGGACGATAACGCGGGTGCCGATGATGAGGATTTGATCCGAGCTGCCGCGCGAATGTTGGGCTACAGGCGCGTGGGATCCGACCTCAAGGCCAGAATATCAGAGGCCTTACAGTGAGATAAAGCTTCTTGCGATAGGTGGCGCGTTATGTGTGTTTACCAGATATCTCTTCGGCGAAGTCCATCAGATTGCGCAGAACGTTAACCTGCTCGCTGCGCTCAGCCATCAGTCGACTGCTCATCTTGCTCGCGTCATCACCAAGCCCAAATCGCGCTTCCCTGTATAGATCGAACAACGCCCCGGTTGTTATCGGGTCGTGACGCCATTCTGACGTGGCGAGTTGCAGGAGGCGCTCAAACAGGAAGGCGCGCTCGTTGTCGGTGGCGGTGGCCAGTGCCGCACGGATCATCCATGCTGGGGCGGCGCGCAGCTCAAGGCGAGATACGTGCCAGACAGGCACCCCGACAAGCAGGATCGCGAACAGGAAACCGATGGTACCGGAGCGGATGGACTCTTCTGCGTGAAGCCCTGCTGCCAGCGTGATCGACAACAACATCAAGCCGGCAGTGAGCATGCTGGACACGACAATGCCGGTCCAGCGCCAATGGCGGATAACGGAAAATGCGATCCGCTCGATCACGGTAGCCGCCGGACGCGCGATGAAGGGCAGGCCGGACGCGGTGCGCTGGTTAGTGGTCATAATGGGCCTTTCGAAAACACGACTCGGACAAGTGCCAACGGTCCCCGGTCATGGGAAAGTGAGGATTGATCCGTTTGCTAGAATTCACTTCTGACACCGATGGCTAAGGCTTCGTCCGCCTCGAGCCACCAATCAGCGCGGAAGCATCTACCAAGGGTCGAACCCGCTGCCGGGCAAACCCGCCGCATGATGATCATGGCTGTGCTGGACATGGTGGTCGTCCCAGCGATCCAGAACCTGGCCGAAGGGATTGCCGCCGACATCTACGCCGCCGAGTCCCGGTCCGGTCATGGGGAGCCCGGTGGCAGGGTTTATGTAGACGCCCTCGTCAGAGGAGTGCCGCGGCGGGTCGCTTGATCCTGCGAACAGATCGGCCAGCCATTGAAACAATCGCATCGGTTTCTCCTGTTGTTGAAGGTCTTCGGCGGCTCGAGTGCGGTGGCACTGCCCTCATGTTCACACGTCCACATGCGCACAACTGCACACGCTCACATCGCCACATCCCCCCTTTCTCCCCTCCCGGCTTTGGGATCGACTACCGCCCGATCGGGCTCTCGCCGTACTTGCGCAGGACGTCGTCGAAAGCTTCGGCCATCAGGTCCTTAAGGCTGAGACTATTTCGCCGGGCACAGGTGTGAAGGGCGAGCGATAGCTCGGGCGAGAAGTAACCTGAGATCGCCTTGCGACCCACGCGGCTTGGCGGCGTCGGGATCTGGGCGACCGGCGACGCCGGTGCGGTCTGGTCCGCCGCGCCATTCTTGGGCTGGCGATCGGCAAGATTGGCAAAGCGGTTCATGCGGTCTTCCTCTGCTGTGCCGGGGTCTGTGGGCGCGTGGACATGTGGAGTTGTTCACATGTCCACATATGAAGCTGTTCGATCTCGCTTGCCGCCTTTCCGCTAGGATCGAGTTCGAACACGGTCTGTCCGCTCGCGACCGCATGACGATAGGCGGCGCGGTCCGGCAGAACGATCGGGCATGTCTGGCCACCAAACCCAGTCACAAGCTCCCGGGCATCGGCATAGATGTGCGGCGCAGTTGGCGGCCCGGCGGTAAACACCACAAAAGCAGGGCGGGACAGCAGCTCGACCAGACGCAGCGTCGTCCGCATGGCCGCGAGGTCGAAGGCGCTGGGTCGGCAGGGGATCAACACCAGATCGGCACACTCGGCTGCCTTGCTGGCGGCAAGGTCGGCATGTGGCGGGGTGTCGATCACGATGAGCTCAGCCCCATGCGCGGCGGCTGCCGCGATCTTCGCCGGGATGCGCGGCGGGGCGCTGTCGATCACCTCGGGAGGCGCGCCCTTCCGCCACTCGGCCCATTGCGAGGCGCTGGCCTGCGGGTCCGTATCGATCAAAAGGCTGACCCGCCCCCCGCACGGGTAGCAGCGGCGGCGAGATGGATGGCGAGGGTGGTTTTTCCAGCGCCACCCTTCTGACTGATGATGGCAACGGTTCGGGTGTGGGGATGTGAAGGCGTGGTCATGTGGATGCGTCCTCATGTTCACATGTGGGCATGTGAGGCTGTGCGATTGTGGTCATATGTGGGTGTCGACATGGTCAGCGCCCCCGCTCGAAGTCGCGCTCTCGCTCGAGTTGGCGCTCTCGGTCCATCTCCCGCTCGCCGGAGCCCCTTCCGGGTTCGCTGCGGTAGAGGGATTTTTCGAGCGTGATGTCGCGCTCCTTGTTGGTGAGCACTGCCAGTGCGAACTCTGGGCCAAGCTTTTCAGCGAGTTTCTTTAGGTCTTCGGACATGGCCGCGACCTCTTGCTGATTTGGACGGTCCCCGTTCGTATCCCCGCGGGCGGTTTCGAGCGCGCTGGTCTTGGCGCCGGAGCGGGTCTCGACCTGGCGTTCGACCCGGTCAGGGTTGTCGGTAACAAGCGTCGCATTTTCCGCGATCCGGGTCACGGCGACCAGGAACGAGGCCGAGGTGTTGAGCATCCGCTCGCGCTCAGACATCATGATGATGCCGTTCTTGGCGGTCATGCCCT
>JAKFWB010000558.1 GCA_021732945.1 Porphyrobacter sp. | reverse complement strand
GCTCCGGACGGCACGGCGGGCGACCCTGACGATGAACCGACTCAACCTCCACCTTGTATCGGATTCGACTGGCGAAACGCTGGAAATGATCGCCAAAGCGGCATTGGCGCAATTCGATAACCCTACGGTGAACCGCCATTTCTGGCCGATGGTGCGATCACTCCAGCATCTTGACCGGATCGTGCCCGATCTCGCCGCGCATCCGGGGCTGGTGCTCTATACGCTGGTGAACCCCGACACGCGCAAGCGGCTGGAGGAGCATTGCCGCCACCTCGGCCTGCCCGCCGTGCCGGTGCTCGATCAGGTGACCGCCGCGCTGGAAGCGCAGTTGGGGCAGGAAGCGCATGGCCGTCCGGGCCGCCAGCACATGATGGACGAGAACTATTTCAAACGGGTCGAAGCGATCCAGTACACCATCGCCCATGATGACGGGCTGGCCCATGAGGATTGGGAGGAAGCCGATATCCTGCTCGTCGGCGTCTCGCGGTCCTCCAAGACGCCGACCAGCATCTATCTCGCCAATCGCGGCTACAAGACCGCGAATATCCCGCTAGTGGTGGAAAGCCCGCCGCCCTCGGCACTCTATCGCCTGCGCCACCCGCTGGTGGTCGGCCTGACGACCAGCCCCGAACGGCTGGTGCAGATCCGCCGCAACCGGCTGTTGAGCCTGAACGAGGCGACCGAGACCGCTTACGTTGATAATGATCGGGTGAAGGCCGAGCTGCTTTTCGCCCGCCGGATGTTTGCCGATAATGGCTGGCCGGTGATCGATGTTACCCGCCGATCCATCGAAGAAACTGCTGCGGCGATCATCCGGCTGGCACAAGAGCGTGATCGCAAACCGGCGAGCGAAGGCGGCGTGGGAAAGCCGATATGAACGGAACACGCCTTATTCTCGCCAGCAAATCCGCCTCGCGCCGGGCGATGCTCGATGCTGCGGGCGTGGCCTATGAGAGCATCCCGGCCGATATTGATGAGCGCGCGGTTGAGGCGGGCTTGGCGGGTGCTGCGCCCCCCGAAGTGGCCGAAGCTCTGGCCGTTGCCAAGGCGGCAGCCGTGGGGGCGCTGCATCCCGGCGCGCTGGTGTTGGGGAGCGATTCGCTGGTGGTTGTGGATGGTCGCCGGTTCGACAAGCCGCGCTTCGTAGAGGAAGCGAGCGAGCATTTGCGGTTCTTTTCAGGCAAGGTCATGGAACTCCATTCCGCCGCCGCCTTGGTCAGAGATGGCGGTTGCGAGTGGAGCCATGCCAGCATCGCGCTATTGCATGTCCGCGACCTGTCGGAGGATTTCATCGCGCATTATCTCAGCCTCGAATGGCCAGACATCAGCCATACTGTCGGTGCCTTCCGGATCGAGGGGCCGGGGGTGCAGCTGTTCGATCAGATCGAGGGTGACCAGTTCACCGTGCTCGGAATGCCGTTGTTGCCCTTGCTCGGCGCGCTGCGCGAGGAAGGGGTGTTGCTAACATGAAGCTCCTTCGACAAGGCTCACGACAGGCCTATGCCGAAGTGATCGGCGATCCGATTGCGCAGTCCAAATCGCCCGCGATCCACGGCTTCTGGCTGACCAAGCTGGGGATCGATGCGGAATATCGTGCGGCCCATGTGCGGTCCGATGATCTGGCCGATTATCTCGCCGCCCGCCGCGCTGATCCCGATTGGCGCGGGTGCAATGTCACCATGCCGCACAAGCAGGCGGTGATGCTGCATCTTGATCAGATCCAATCACCAGCCGACACCATCGGCGCGGTGAACACTATTCTGCCGCTTGGCGACGGCGTGCTGGCAGGCACGAACACCGATGCGGCGGGCTTTCTTGAGCCCTTGCGCGAAGATCTCTCCCAAACCCATTACTTCCGCATGGCGCGGATTATCGGCACCGGCGGCGCAGCGCGGGCGATCATTGCTGCGCTCGCAGGCCACGGCTTTACGCTGGTCGTCGCGGGGCGTGATCCGGGCAAGGCGCGCGCGCTGCTCGATGAACTAGCGCCCAAGGGGGAGCATCACGCCATCGAGCTCGCCCACTTTGCCGATCCCACTGACTTCGCCTTTGACGACCGCGAGGATTGCCTTGATCTCGTCATCAACGCCTCCAGCCTCGGGATGCAGGGGCAACCGCCGCTGGCGTTTGACTGGAGCCATGCGCCGCCGGGCAGCATTGCCTATGACATCGTCACCGCCCCGCGTGACACAGCGCTGCTGCAAACCGCGCGCACGACCGGGCATCGCACCATCGATGGATTGTCGATGCTGATCGGGCAGGCGGCGGTCGCCTTTGAGCGCTTCTTCGGCCAGCCTGCCCCGCGCGAACACGACGCCGAATTGCGCGAGCTGCTGAGCCGATGAGCAAGTCCAAGATCATCGGCCTCACCGGCAGCATCGGAATGGGCAAATCCACCGTCGCGGCGATGTTTTCAGACGCCGGCATCCCGGTGTTCGACGCCGATGCCGAAGTGCGTGCATTGCAGGGGCCGGGCGGCGAATTGCTGCCCGCGATTGAAGCCGCCTTCCCCGGATCGACCGGGCCTGACGGGGTCGACCGTGACCGGTTGGGCCAACGGGTCTTCGCTGACAAACCTGCCTTGGCGCGACTCGAAGCCATCGTCCACCCCGCCGTCGCGGCCAAACGCGCCGCATTCCTTGCACTGCATCACGACAAGCCCGCCGTGGTGTTCGATATCCCCCTGCTGTTCGAACGCGGCGGGCATGCGGGCGTCGATACCATCGTCGTCGTCTCTGCCCCGGCGGAGGTGCAGCGCGCCCGGGTGCTCGCCCGGCCGGGCATGACGCCGGAGAAATTCGCGCACATCCTCTGCCTGCAACTGCCCGACGCCGAAAAGCGCGCCCGCGCCGATCATGTGATCGATACCGGCCTGAGTCTGGCGGAAACCCGCGCACAGGTGATCGCCCTGATTGCGTCACTTTGATTGCAAAGCCCGCTTGCAACTGCCCGAACATGGGCAGATAGTGCCGCAAATGCGCGAGATAATTTTCGACACCGAAACCACCGGGCTGGATCCCAAGACGGGGGATCGCATGGTGGAAATCGGCTGCATCGAGATGGTCGGGCGGGTCGAAACTGGCCGCACCTTCCACGCCTATTTCAACCCCGATCGCGACATGCCGCCCGAAGCCGAACGGGTTCACGGCCTCAGCGCCGCCTTCCTCGCGACCAAGCCGCGCTTTGCCGAACAGGTGGATGAATTGCTGGCGTTTCTTGGCGATGCGCCGCTGGTGGCGCACAATGCCGGGTTCGATTTCGGCTTTCTCAACAACGAGCTGGATCTGATCAGCCGCGATCCGATCAGCATCGACCGGATGGTGGATACGGTCGCGCTGGCGCGCAAGCGGCATCCCGGCGCCAAGCTCAGCCTCGATGCGCTGTGCACCCGCTACGGGATTGATCGCAGCCACCGGGTCAAGCACGGCGCGCTGCTTGATGCCGAACTGCTCGCGCAGGTCTATGTCGAATTGAACGGCGGGCGGCAGATTGGGCTGGGTCTGATCGATAACGGCCCTGGCTCTGACGCCGAAACGCTCGTCGCCGCCAACACCACACTCAACGCGCCCTGGCACCGCCCCGCAGGCGACAAGCCCCGGCGCGAACCACGCCCCCATGTTGCCAGCCCGGAGGAGCTGGAACGCCACCGCGCATTCATTGCCGGGATCGACAACGCGATCTGGACTCGCTGAGGACGCAGGCAAGCCAGCATCGGATGCACGATCCCCATCACCCGACGGGAGGACTAACAGATCATGGACATTCGCATTTCCGGCCACCAGATGGACACCGGCATCGCCTTGCAGGAGCACGCGGCTGACCGGCTTGGCACCATCGTCGACAAGTATTTTGACCGTGCGCTTTCCTCCCACGTCACCTTTGGCAAGGCGCCCGCCGGTGCCTTTACCTGCGATATCATCACCCATGTGATGCAGGGGCTGATCCTAAAGGCGCAAGGCAGCGCGCAGGATGCGCATGTCGCGCTGGACGATGCGGCCACCAAGATCGAAAAGCAGCTGCGCCGCTACAAGCGCCGCCTGACCGACCGCCATGAACAGGCTGATCATGCGCGCGGCGAAGAAGAGGCCGCCTATACAATCTTTGCCGTGGAGGAGGACGAGGAACGGGAGATTATCACCGATGCGCCGCTGGTGATCGCTGAAACCCGCGTCGATATCCCCACCGCCACTGTGGCTGATGCCGTGATGATGATGGACCTGCGCCACACCACCGCGCTGTTTTTCAAAAATGCTGGCACGGGACGGCATAATATGGTTTACCGCCGCGCCGATGGTTCGATCGGTTGGGTTGAACCCAAATAGGGCCGGGATGGCAGGTCTTTCGCGAAAGACCTGTTCCTCCGCAAGGCCCAAACGGCGGTAGCAGGAGGGGGTTACCGCCCCGGCCCGGCGGTGCTTCGCGGCACCAAGGGACCGGATTTTCGCCACATGCGGCGCGCTCTTTCGGGATCTGCAACACAATGGATGTTAACCTCGCACTTTCGCCACATGCGGTTGCGTTTGCCCGGTGTGATACCAAGCCCAAGGTGTTGGCGCAGCTCGCGCAGCTGCTGGGCGATGCCTATGGGCTGAATGCGGCTGAGGTGCTGGAAGGCCTCGAAGCGCGCGAAGCTTTGGGCAGCACCGGCTTTGGCCGCGGCGTCGCGATCCCGCATTGCCGCAGCAAGGATGTGCGCCGCCCGTCGCTGGCGCTGATCCGGCTGGAGGCACCGATTGATTTCACCGCCGCTGATGCGCGCCCGGTCACGCTGGTTTGCGGCCTGGTCTCGCCAGAGAACGCCGGGGCGACCCATCTGCACGCGCTCGCGGCGATTTCGCGGCTGACGCGCGATGAAACCATGCTGCAAATGCTCGCCGATGCCCCTACGACTGAGGCGGTGTTTGCGCTGCTGACCAACCAGTTCCTGCGCGATGCGGCCTGATCTGACGCGGTGAACAATGCCCGGACCTGACGAACAGCCTGTCGCGACCGGGGCGGAGCAGCATTACCGGGCGCTGGAGCGGCTCTATGCCTCGGCCCCGATCAACCGCAAGTTTGCCAGCGTGCTGCACATTCCCGGCGAAGGGCTGGCGCGGTTGACCTTTACCATCACGCCCGAAGATTATCATGCGGCGGGCGCGGCGCATGGGACGATCTATTTCAAGATGCTGGATGATGCGGCGTTCTATGCCGCCAACACGCTCGCGACCGACCGATTTCTGCTGACCACCAGCTTCAACCTGCACTTCACCAAGCCGCTGCGCCAGGGCACGGTGATCGCTGAGGGCCGCTGGGTCACGGGCAAGCGCCGCGTGTTCGTGGCCGAAGCGCGCTTGGTGGATGAAGAGGGTGACGAGATCGGGCGCGGCACCGGCACCTTCATGCGATCACGCATGGCGCTCTCCAGCCTGCCGGGTTACGCCGCTGGCGGTGTCTCGGGGCTCTAGAGCGCTTTCCGACCATTCCGGGTCACCCTGACGGAGCCGATTTTGGCCCAGAGCAAGGAACGACGAGTGAGCCATGCCCAAGCATAGTGAGCGAGGAGAGACGCCGCGCTGGGCCAAAAGTGGCCCGCCCCTTCGGGGTCGCGTCAGGAAGCCCGCTGGCTTCGTCGTGGCACTTGCAGGGGCAACCAGCCCCTGCTGCGCGCCACTCCTGTCCAGCGGACTTCCTGACGCGATTAGGTTGACCCGGAATGGTCGGAAAGCGCTCTAATGGCGGATCAACGCCTGCCCGCCCATCTTGAGGCGAGCGCAATGATCCGGCTGGCCGAATCGCTTGGCGGCTATGCCACGGTGCTTGGCAAGGGCGAGCGTGATGCCGGGACGATCCTGATTGTCACGCTGTGTCACGGCAAAGGCGGCACGCTTTACGAAAGAATGCCGCAGACCGATGGATCGCGCACATTTGTTGCTGCAAAGCGGGAAAATGCCGAAAATCCGGCGGAATTTTCCGAATATCTGGCGCGCAGGCGGGCTCAGGATGCCGATATGTGGTTAATTGAGGTGGACATCGCAGATCCCGAACGGTTCATCGCGGGATTGAACGAGTTGCGTTGACGTAAAGGTCAATCGGGCTAAGGGCGCGGCACTTCCCAGCGCAGGCTGTCAGGGCGGCAATTCGGCCGTATCGCGCAGCACGCAGACGGGGAGCGGCCGGCAGGCTTTGCTTGAACCCCCGCGCGATTTCATCGCTGCGATCAGGGTTCCCACCTGTGACAGTGCGCGCTCACCGCCCGATTTGTAGATTTGATGAGTCGCAAGACAACCACGATTGTCGCGATTGCCGGACTGGCTTTCGCCTCCACGATGTTTCCCACCGGCAAAGCTGCCGTTGCCATGGCCCAGACCGCAAGCGCGCCAGCCGATGATCAGCCCGCCGTGACCGAACCGGTCGAGCTGGTGCCTGAAACCCTCATTGCCCCCGAAACCCCCACTATCTTCGTGTCTGAAGAGGTGGTGCAGCCCTTGGCTTCACCCGCTGCGTCGGTGCTGACCCCAGTGTTGACCGAAGCCGGTTCGCTGTCCGAACTGGTCGGCATGGTCGATACGGCTGCGATGCTAGATGACGAGCTCCACTGCCTTGCGGGCGCGGTCTATTTTGAAGCGCGCGGCGAAGGCCTCGCCGGACAGCTCGCCGTTGCGCAGGTGATCATCAACCGCAGCGAAGACGGACGCTTCCCCGGTTCCTATTGCGGCGTGGTCGCCCAGCCGGGGCAGTTTTCCTTCATGCGCGGGCGCCAGATGCCGCAGGTTCGCACCGGCACCGCCGCATGGACCCGCGCCGTGGCGATCGCCCAGATCGCGCACAAGGGCATGTGGGAATCCGAAGTGGGCAATGCGGTGTTCTTCCACGCCCGCTATGTCCGCCCCAGCTGGAGCACGCGCAAGACGCGGATGGCGCAGATCGACACGCATATTTTCTATAGGTGATCCTCACCGCGTTTCGCCCTTACGGGCGAGCGGCTGCGGGCGGGCGGTCGCCCTTGCGGCGCTGCGCGCCGGGCGGTCGCCACAAACGGGATCAGTCGCGTAATTCCACCCAAACCGGCGTATGATCGCTGGATTTCTCCCGCCCGCGATACTCCTTATCGACGCCGCAGGATTCCAGCCGGTCGGCGCATTCGGGTGACAGCAGGATGTGGTCGATCCGGAAGCCGTGATCGCGCTGCCATGCGCCCGCTTGGTAATCCCAATAGGTCCACACCCCGCCGCGCGGGTTGTGGGTGCGCAATGCGTCGGTCCACCCGTCACCCAGCATCCGGGCATAGGCGGCGCGCGATTCGGGCTGCATCAGCGCGTCATCCTGCATCGCCTTCACGGACCAGGTGTCATCATCTTCGGGGATGACGTTGAAATCGCCCAGCACCACAGCAGGGACTTCCTCGGCCCAGATTGCGGCCATGCGGGCGCGCAGCTTTGCCATCCATGCCAGCTTATAGGTGAATTTCGGCCCCGGATGCGGGTTGCCATTGGGCAAATAGAGGCAAGCGATCCGCACGCCGGAAACATCCGCCTCAAGATAGCGCGCCTGTTCCTCGTCCCCTTCATTGGGGCCGGGAATGCCAAGCCCGCGCTGCACTTCGGCAAGGGTATAGCCCGCCTGCGTGTCGACCAGAATCGCGACCCCGTTGAAGCTTTTCTGCCCGTGCCAGATGGCGCTGTATCCCAGCGCCTCGATCTCGGCGGCGGGGAAGCCTTCGTCCTGCGATTTGATTTCTTGCAGGCAGGCGACGGCCGGCCGGGTTTCAGCGAGCCATTCGAGCAAACGCGGCAGCCGCGCCTTGATCCCGTTGATGTTGAAGGTTGCGATTTTCATCTTTTTTCCGTTCGGGCTGAGCCTGTCGAAGCCCTGCACTTCTTCCCAAGGCCAAGGCTAGAAGAAAGAACAGCCCTTCGACAAGCTCAGGGCGAACGTGGAGAGGTGCAATTGCCTAAATCCCGAAACTCGCGCCGCAACCGCAGCCAGCCGCCGCTTGCGGGTTTTCGACCTTGAAGGCCGCCCCGCCGAGCGATTCGACGAAATCGACTGTGCTGCCCGCGATCAGATCAAGGCTGACGGGGTCAACGACCAGACGCACGCCGTCGGTTTCGCTCACACTGTCATCGCTGTCGGGCGCGTCGGCCAGATCGAACTTGTATTGAAAGCCCGAACAGCCGCCGCCTTCCACCGCGAGTCGCAGGATCGGCAGGCGCGACTGCTTGGCCGCGATAAACGCCACGCGTTTGGCGGCGGACGGGGTGAGGATCAGGGGCGCGGCGGTCATAGGCTTAATCTAGGGTGCGCGGGGACAATCCTCAAGCACTCACACCGCCTGGATGTAGTTCCGCATCGCCTCTGCCTCATGCGTCACCTCGTCCATCTTCGCCTTCACCAGATCGCCGATGGAAATGAAGCCGATCAAAGCGCCGTTCTCAACCACCGGGAAGTGACGGAAGCGGCGGCGGGTCATCATGCCCAGCGCTTCGTCGACCGTGGTGGAAGGTTCCACCATGATCGCAGGCGAGGTCATGATCGCTTCAACCGGTTGATCGAGACAAGTGGCCCCGCGATCGGCAAGGCGGTAGATGATATCGCGTTCCGAAACGATCCCGACCACCTGCCCATCATGCAGCACTGGCAAGGCACCGATGCGTTTGGTGGCAAGGGTGCTGACGACCTCTGATACAAGCGTGCTCACGTCGCAGGCGATAATGTCGGCTGAGCCCCGTTCGGCGATGATTCTGGCAATGGTCATGGCAGACTCCTCTCTCCAGACGTGCAGAGTGACATGAGTACCGCCAAAAAGCGAATCCGCATCGCCACGCAGATCGCCACGCAGACAGGGAGCGAGGATTGCATCGGAGGAATGCACCCTTGCAGCCTTTGCGCGTTGCCAAGCCTCGCGCGCCGCGCCATGTCGGGCGGCATGACACGCAAGTCCCCGCTCGACGATCCTGTGAACGCCGCCCATGCTTGGGCGCGGTATCGCCGCATCATGCGGTTGCTGATGATCGCGACGATCTTCACCGTCGTCTTTGCGATGGCGATTCTGTACGCCTATAACGGCATGATTTCAGTGCATTTCTACATCGCAGTGGCGCTGGGGATCAGCTTCACGATGCTGCTTGGCGGCGGGTTAATGGGGTTGGTATTTCTCAGCAACGGCACAGGGCACGATGAATCGGTCGATAATAAGCTGCCGGGGCGCGACGAATTCTGGCTACCCAAAGATGATTAGGTAGGCTGGTTGAGGCGATAATCCTCCACCGGCACCCCGCCCACCAGATGCTCCTGAATAATCCGGTCGAGCGCCTTGGGGCTGCACGAATGATACCACACCCCGTCCGGCCACACGACCGCGACCGGCCCGGCGGCGCAGATTTGCAGGCAATCGGCCTTGCTGCGCTGCACGCCCCCGCCCACGCCGCGCTTGCTGCCATCCGTGCGCTGCGGGCCGACCAGCCCCAGCTCCTTCAACCGTGATTTGAGGAACTGCCAGCTTTCCTCCCCCGCCTCGAGCGAACAGCATTTCTGCTTGTCGGACATGGCGCACAACATGATGTGGCGGGTGATCTGCGTGTGCTTGGCCGGATCGCCGTAATGCTTGGCGAGCGCGGTCTGGGCGGAAAGCAGTTCCTGCCGGCTCATTGGCCGTCCTTCGGCTTCAGCCAACGATCCAGCCAGGCAAACACGGTGTTGTGCCATTGCAGCGAATTCTTCGCACCGAGCACCCAGTGGTTTTCATCGGGGAAGACCAGCAATTGCGCCGGAATGCCGCGTTCCTGCAAGGCGGTGAAGCTTTGGAGGCCCTGGGTATAGGGGACGCGGAAATCCTGCTCGCCGGTGATGACCAGCATCGGCGTGCGCCACTTGTCGACGTGGTTGGCGGGGTTCCACTTTTCGTAAGTGTCGCGCGCCGCCTCATAAGAGCCGCCGAAATCCCAGCGCGGAAACCACAATTCTTCGGTCGCGTAATAGAAGCTGCGGGTGTCGAAGATGCCATCGTGCTGGACGATGCAATCGAACCGGTCGGGCCATTGTCCGGCGATCCAGTTGACCATGAACCCGCCATAGCTCGCCCCCATTGCGCAGGCGCGGGTGCCATCGATCTGGCTGTCGAGCTTCAGTGCAGCTTCGAGGCCTTTCTGTAGGTCTTCCAGTGGCTTGCCGCCCCAATCCTCGCGGATCGCATCGGTGAAGGCCTGCCCGTATCCGGTGCTGCCGTGGAAATCGACCGAGATCACCGCATAGCCCTGCGACGCGACCACGCGCGGGTTCCAGCGGTTGGACCAGCTATCGTTGTAGCTGCCCTGCGGTCCGCCATGGATATAGAGGATCGCCGGGATCGGCCCGGTCTGTTCGGCGAGCCGGGTGATCTGGCCCCACACGGTGTCGCCATTCGCGCCCGCAAAGCTGAAGCGGCGGGTGACGATACTGGCATGCGCGCCCATGCGGGTGGTGGCCACATCGGTCAACGGGCGGGCCTGCCCCATGCCATCGGACAGAAACAGCTCCGCCGGATTGCCCAGCGAGTCGCGGGTGAACAGTGCCCGGCCGCCCGGCAGCGGGGTGAGATTGGCAATATGCGCCTCGTTCCCGGCCATCAGGTTCAGCTCGGTCACCGCGCCGCTGACCGGGTCGATGCGGAAGGCGGGTGTATCCAGCACCTTTTGTGCGGAAGCGAACAGTGATTTGCCATCCGCGCTCCACGCCAGGCTGCCAAAGCTGAGATCGGTCGCCTCGGTCAGATTGCGGCGCTTGCCGGTCTTGAGGTCTAGCAGCTGCACCGCCAGCTTGTCGGCCTCGTATGTCGGGCGGGCCATGGCGAGCCACGCGAGATAGCGGCCATCAGGCGACGGCACCGGGGTGGTATCGGTCGCGGCATTATCCGCCGTCAGCAGCTTGGGGGCCGCGCCGGAGAGGTCGGAGGCGTAGATATCAAGATTGGTTGATCCCGGTTCGGCCCCATCGGCCAGCCGCGCGGTGAAATAGAGCGTCTTGCCATCGGGCGAGAACGCGATTTCCTCGCCCCCGCCAAACGGCATGGTTGGCGCATCGCCGACCAGCGCGGTCGCAAGGTCACGCCCGGCGGCGGGCACGCCGTCCTGCTCGCCTTGCCGGTGCGCCTGCCTATCCCAATCCTTCACGGGATAGACCATGATGCGATTGTGGACGCCCGGCGTTTCCCACTGATCCCAGTGGCGGTAGAACCCGTCCGCGCCATCATATAGCCGCCCAGAGCCGGGGCCGGGCAAGTGCTTTGCCGGAACATCGCCGCAGCCCGAATCCGGGCAATCGGCAGGCATGGCCCCCCACAGGGCGATGCGTTTGCCATCTGGCGAAAGCTTGAACCCGGCGGCGGCGACATCGGGCAATCCCACCACGACCTGCTTGTCTGTGATGCTGCCATCCGCGCCCAGAGCCGCGCGCCACACGCGGTCGATTTCTCCCGCCCCATCCCACGGCTCTGCATCGCTGAGGAAATAGACCAATCCGTCGGGGCCGAAGGCGGGCGATGCTGCCGTCATCCCGAAATCGAGCGCCACTGGCGCAGCGCCCGGCTTGGTCAGATCGAGCAGGTAGTAGGCGGTGCTGCGCGTCAGGCTGTCCGGATCAGTGGTGGTGACGCCGTAAACCGCCAGCGTTCCGGCTGCGTTGACGGCCGGTGCCCCAAGGCGGGGCAGGGTGACAAGATCGGCAGCGCGCATCGGCGGGGCAGTCACGCCGGGAACAGCGGGTGTTTCAGGCGTGTCCTGCGCGGCCAGCGGTGCAGCGAACAGGGTTGCGGCGATCAGCGCGCCGGAGGTCATCAGTGTGTGCATGGCGGCAGGGTTAGCCCGCCGCGCCGCGCTGCGCCAGCCTTCAGGGCCGCTTGCCGACAATCCGGGCGATTTCCGCCTGCACCAGCTTTTCAACCATGCCGGGCAGGTTCGCCTCCAGCCACTGCGCCAGCATCGGGCGCAACAATTCGCGGGTCAGCCCTTCGAGCGATGTCTCGCCTGAACGCACGATCTGCGGGCGCGCGCCCGGTTCGGCCAGCATTGCCAGCGCGGCCAGGTTTTCCTGCATCGCATCGCGCACGGTGTCGCCGATCAGCGGCGCATCATCGCCATCATCATCCAGCGGCGCGGGCGAGGCATCGGCGGTGCATTCCATGTCGGCCAGATCCAGCACTTCGGCTTCGTCGCGCACATGATGGATCGCCGCCGGTTCATCCCGCGGTCCAGCGGCTTGATCGGGCGCAGCGTCGCGCCGCCGCCGCGTCTCCAGCGCACCGGCGCGATTGTCACGCGCGATCACCTTTTTGATCGACTCGAGAATTTCCTCGACCGATGCTTCGCCATCCTGCGCCATCATTCGCCCCGTATTCCTCGTTGCCCGGCCTGTCCCGAATCGGGATCAAATTCACTCGCCGGGTGTTAGCTGCGGCCCGATTGTTGCGTTGGCAGGGGGAATGTCAACGGTTGAGGTCGATTTGGCGGCAGGTGCGGGATCGCGGTCCCAGTCCCACAGCTTGCTGCTGACCCGGTCGGCGTTGACCTGCGGATCATACAAGACCCCGCCGGTATCGAGATTGAAATCGCGCGCTTCGGCCCGGCCCATCAGTGCCAGCAGGTTGAACCCGGCGACATAGGCATTGCGCCGTGCGGTCACCAACTGGGCACGGGTGTTGACCAGTTCCTGTTCGGCATTGAGCACGTCAAGCACCGTGCGGTTGCCGATCGAGTTTTCCGCCCGCACGCCTTCAAGGCTGAGTTCTGCGGCCTCCACCGCGGTCTGCACGCTCCCGATCACGCTGTTGGCAGCCTGCCAATTGGCATAGGTCGCACGGGTTTCAGCGATAACGTCGCGTTCGAAGGCGATCACTTCCTCCAGCGCGGCGCTCTCTCGCGCACCGGCCTGCCGCTGGCGCGCGGCGGGAAGGCCGCCCTGAAAGATCGGGATCGTCAGCCGCAACCCGGCATTGGCGGTCTTTTCGTTCTGCGAGAACTGGTTCGAAACCGGACCGCCGAGAGTGCCAAAGAAGTTGCTGTAATCCCCGTTCACGAAGGCAGCGATGGTTGGCAGTCGCCCAGACCCGGCGACCTTGGTATCAAACCCGGCAGCCTCGGCGCGCTGCTTGGCGGCGATGAGATTGGGGTTGTTATCCAGCGCTGCGACAAGCGCCTCGCCCACCGAATCGGGCAGGCCAGGCAGCGGCGGCGGGGCTTCGAGCGTGCCCGGCGCCTTGCCCACCAGCTGAATGTAAAGCTCACGCGCGGCGATCAGGTTGGCCTGCGCCTGCTGCAAATCGCCTTCCGCATTCGCCAGACGCGAACGCGACTGGGCGACGTCGGTGATGGTGAGGTCGCCGATCTGGAAGCGATCACTGGTCGCCTCAAGATTGGTGCGCAGCACCGCGACATTGTTGGTCGCCAGCATCGCCAGCGCCTCGGTCCGCAGCACATCCATATAGGCGGCGACCACCTGGCTGAAGACCGTGCTTTCGGTATTGCGCAGCGCGGCGGCGCCGGCCTCGACCCGTTGCTTGGCCGCAGCGATGCCATTGCGCACCGCGCCGCCGGAATAGACCGGCACCAGCAGCTGGGCATTGACCCCAAGGTTGCGTTCGGGCGCGGTGAAGGAGTTGGCCGATTGCTGGAGGAATTCGATATGGGTTGCCGTCAACGAGGCGGAGGGCAGGCCTTGGGCGCGCTGGATCGGCACCCCTTCGTCAGTGGCGCGCTGGTCCGCCCTTGCCGCTTCCAGCGTGGGGTTGCTGTTGTAAGCGCCCACCAGTGCCTCACGCAGACCATCGGCGTGGGCTGGCGCGCCAAGGGCCAGCAGGCTCACCGAACCGGTTAGCACCAGCAGGGCGCGGGCAGCTCTCACGCGAAGGTCCAGCGCTTGGGTGCGTCAAAGGCGTGCAGCACCGGAATGCCGAGATCCTCGACCGGCTGGAGATTGATCTGGCCCGCAACCTTGCGGCCCGAGGCGAGGCGCGTCACCTGGCGCAGCAATAGCCCCGTGACCAGTCGGCCATCATCGGCCAGCCGCGCTGCCAGCGCATCGGGCAAGTGTTCGATCGCGCCGTCGATCAGGATCAGATCATAGGGCGCACCACCCGCCCCGGCAGCCGCATCGGCGGCGCTGATGGCGTCAAGACCGGCCACCAGCGGACGCAGCAAGGCCGCAAGGTAGCTGGTGCCGCCCTCCACCACCAACACGCGATCCGTTGGTGCAGGCGCGGCTTCCATCAGCAGCTTGCCATAGAACAGCGGCGCCGCGAGGTAGCCCTGCTCGCCCAGCATGACCGCACGATCAATATAGGCGACCGAAGCCTTGTCGGCAGGAAGGAAATCCTCGCGCGGGACCGCGAGCATCCGGGCGAGCACATATTCTTCATTGACGCCGCTGGTGCGAAGCTGGCTGTCAATCATCGCGCGGCGGGCGACGGCGGTGTCGGGCAAGGTTGTGGTCATGATGCTCATGTTCTCTCAGGGTCACTGTATTATGGCAATAACACAGTCCGTCAACCCTTTCCATAAACGCGCAAAGGCTCAGTTCCAAGGCCTTTGACCTCGGCTGCCGGGAGTGCTTAGGGAGCCGCACGCACATGCGGGATTCTAATCGACTTAGTGAGGGATGGTTTCGATGAGTGACATGACAGCGACCTCTGGCGATGTGCGGATTGAAACCGATTCGCTGGGCGAAGTGGCGGTGCCAGCGCAGATGCATTGGGGCGCGCAGACGCAGCGCAGCATCGTCAACTTTCCGATTGGCGGCGAACGGATGCCCGCTGCGCTGGTCCGCGCGCTCGGCCTGCAGAAGCTTGCGGCGGCCAAGGCCAATATGATGCTGGGCGTGTTGGATAGCGCGCTGGGCGAAGCGATTGTCGCCGCTGCGCGCGAAGTGATCGACGGGACGCTGGCCGATCAGTTCCCGCTGGTGGTGTGGCAGACCGGGTCCGGCACGCAGTCGAACATGAACGCCAACGAAGTGATCGCCAGCCGCGCCAACGAGATTCTCACTGGCACAAAGGGGGGCAAGTCGCCCGTTCACCCCAATGACCATTGCAACATGGGCCAGTCGTCGAACGACACCTTCCCGACCGCAATGCACATTGCTGCGGCGAGCGAGGCGATCGATCACCTGATCCCGGCCTTGAAGAAGCTGCACGGCGCGCTCGATGCCAAGGCGCAGGAATTTGCCGACATCGTCAAGATCGGCCGCACCCACTTGCAGGATGCTACCCCGATGACGCTGGGGCAGGAATTTTCGGGTTACGCCAAGCAGATCGAGTATGGCATTGCCCGGGTTGAGGCCACTTTGCCGCGCGTGCTGGAGCTGGCGCAGGGTGGCACAGCGGTCGGCACCGGGATCAACGCCAAGGTTGGCTTTGCGGAGGAATTCGCCGCGCAGGTCGCTGCCGAGACCGGCCACGCCTTTGTCACCGCGCCCAACAAATTCGAAGCCCTCGCCGCGCATGATGCGATGGTCGAGATTTCGGGCGCGCTGAACGTGCTCGCGGTCAGCCTGATGAAGATCGCGAACGACATCCGCCTGCTCGGTTCCGGCCCCCGCTCTGGCCTTGGCGAACTCTCGCTTCCCGCCAACGAACCGGGCTCGTCAATCATGCCGGGCAAGGTCAATCCCACCCAGTGCGAGGCGATGACGATGGTCTGCGCGCAGGTGATCGGCAATCACATGACCGTGACAGTCGCGGGCACCCACGGGCACCTTGAACTCAACGTGTTCAAGCCGGTGATGATCTACAACGTGCTGCAATCGATCAAACTGATCGGCGATGCGAGCCACGCCTTCACTGATAATTGCGTGGTCGGGATTGAGGCCAACACGGCCCGCATCACTCAGCTCCTCAATGAAAGCCTGATGCTGGTGACGGCGCTCAATCCGCATATCGGCTATGACAACGCCGCCAAGATCGCCAAGAAGGCCCATGCTGAAGGCACCACGTTGAAGGCGGCGGCGCTGGAATTGGGCCTGCTGACCGAAGAGCAGTTCGTGCAGTGGGTCGTCCCAGCGGACATGATCAAGCCGAGGGATTAGGGTCGGGGTCGTTCGTCGACCCTGAACATCTGTTCAGCATTCGATCAATGCACGAGTCCGCCCGACGACAAGCGCCTTCGCTAGTGGCGCTTGTCAGGTAGGGGCGTTATCGCTGTTCGGCATAATGTTGATGTCCCGATACAGCGAAGCGACCCTTGCCCCGCCCTCGGCCGCTGTGCCGTTCCGCACCGTGCTGTTTTCGATGGTGGTGCTGTGGGCGACCTATTTTGTCCTCACCACCATTCGCAGTCTGGTGATGGATTTCGGTCTGCAATTCGAACTCGGCTGGCGCCGCCTTGCGGTGACCGGCGCCGGTGTGGCGCTGACGCTGGTCTTGTGGCTGCTGCTGCGCCTGTTCGATGCCAGGCCGCTGTGGATCAAGATTTCGGCTGCGATTGCGCTCGCAATGCCGGTCGCGCTGGCGATCGGGCAGGTGAGTTACTTCGCCTTCAAGGACATGGAAGAGGCGCAAGAGCAGGCCTATGCGCAGAAATACAACATCAACCTGCGCCGCGACGAAAGCGGCAATCTGCTGGTCGACGTGCCTGTGCGCCGGGTCGGTCTCTCGGCATCGGGCGGAAGTGCAGAGGCATCGGACACGGATGATGCGGTGGTCGAATCCGAAGCGGTGATCATCGCCCCGGCCGAAACCTATGCCGATTTCTGGCGCAAGCTGCTCGACATTGCCCTGGGCCGATATTTCCTGCTGCTGGCCTGGGCGGCGACCTATTTTGCGCTGCTGGCAGGCGTGCAGGCGCGCGCGGCGCAGTGGCGGGAAGAACAGTTCCGCAGCGCCGCCAAGGCCGCCGAATTGCGATCCTTGCGCTATCAGGTGAACCCGCATTTCTTGTTCAATACGCTGAATTCGCTATCTGCGCTGGTGATGACCGGCAAGGCTGACCGGGCCGAGCGGATGATCCAGACCATCAGCCGCTTTTACCGCCACAGCCTCGCCAACGAGCCGACCTCTGACGTCGCCCTGGCCGACGAGTTCGATCTGCAAAAGCTCTATCTCGATATTGAAACGGTGCGCTTTCCCACCCGGCTGGTGACGGTGTTCGATCTGCCCGACGATCTGGAACAAGCGCGCGTGCCGGGGATGATCCTGCAACCGCTGGTGGAAAATTCGGTCAAATACGCGGTGTCCCCCGTCTCCCGCCCGGTGACGATCACTATGGCCGCGCGCGAGGAATTTGATCGGTTGGTGATCACTGTCAGCGATGATGGCCCCGGTGTGCCGCGCGGCGCGCAGCATGGCTTCGGCATTGGTCTTGCCAATGTGCGCGATCGGCTCGAAGCGCGCTTTGGCCCGGATATTGGCTTTGTTTCCGCCCCCGTACCGGGCGGTTACCGCACCGAGATCAGGATCCCCTTGTCGAAGCCCCTTAACCGATCTGATGACCGCCATGGCTGATCGCGAACCTGAACAATCTCCGCTGCGCACCCTGATCGTCGATGACGAACCATTGGCGGTGGAGCGGGTGCAGGTGATCTGCGCTGAGATCCCCGCCGTGCGCGTGGTCGGCACCGCCAGCGATGGCGCAGCAGCTCTGCGCCTCGCCGAGAAGCTGGCGCCCGATCTGGTGCTGCTCGACATGACCATGCCTGAGCTTGACGGATTGGGCGTGGCGCAGCGCTTTGCCGCGCAGGAACAGGCACCGGTGGTGATCTTTGTAACCGCGCATGATCATTTCGCGGTCGAAGCCTTCGATCTGGACGCGGTCGATTACGTGCTGAAGCCCGTCGCCGCCGATCGGTTGGAGCGCGCGATCGAGCGCGCGGTCGCCCGGCGCGGCCAGCGGCGACAGAAGGTCAGCCGCTATCTCGATGAATTGTGGGTGCCGCACCGGTCAGAACTGTTGCGGATAGCGGTGGGCGAAGTCCACCAGATCGATGCCGAGCGCGACTATGTCCGGCTGCATGTCGGTGGCTCTGAAGCCCAACGATCCTATCTGCTGCTCCAGACCATTGCAGGGCTGGAAGAGCGGCTCGATCCCGAACAGTTCATCCGCATTCACCGTTCCACGATCCTGCGGCGCGATCACATTCGCGGGCTGCGCCATGATGGACTTGGCGTTTGGTCCGCCGAGCTGGTCAATGGTGAAGCGCTGCGGATCGGCCGGACTTATCTCGCCCGCGTAAAGGCGATGGCTGGTCGTTGATGCAGGTTCGCTAAAGCGAACCGCAAAAAAAGAAATCGCTAAACCCAAAAAAACGGCCCGAACCCCAGGGACTGGAAGGGTTCGGGCCGTATCGCCTGCGCCTTCAGCGGGGCGCGGGGGATGCAAGCGCGGATCAGCCGCCGCGCTGCTGGTCTGCCATCAGGACTGCAAGCTGCTCGCGGGCCTGACCGCGTGCCTTGGTGAGGCAGGCATGGGCTTCCTGCGACATGATGCGCGAGCCAGTGGCCAGGTCAGTGGTGCGACAAACGGTGCGCGCGGCTCGCTCGATCCGCTGGTCGAGGGTCTTCTGACCCTTCGCGGTGGCAAGATCGATGTCGCTGGTCGTGACCGCGATTGTTTTCGGTACGCCATCCCCCGCAAGGGCCGGGGTGATTGCAGCGCCAGCAAGGCCAAGCGCTGCAAGGGTATGGATC
>JAKFWB010000275.1 GCA_021732945.1 Porphyrobacter sp. | reverse complement strand
CCCCTTGAGGGGAGGGGAGATTTCGGCCTAGAAGTTCACCTGCGCGGTCACGTAGATCCGGCGCGTATCGCCGTAGAAGCCGGTCAGCGTGCCTTCGCGGCCCAGTGTCGGCACGAAGGGCGCACCGCCCACGCCGCCCGCGACGAAGTTGTAGCCTGCGACAATGTATTCCTTGTCGAACAGGTTCTTGCCATGCACCCCGATCGAGAACAGCCCGCTGTCCACGGTGTAGACCACGCTCGCATCGACCAGCACAAAGCCATCCTGATCGAGGAACGGGTTGGGCGTTTCAAACTGGCTCGCGTCTGACCGCAGCGAGGCGAGGCCGATGAAATCGGTTGTCCCGCCAGCCATCGGCAGGCCGAGGGTGAAGCCCATATGCGCGGTCACATCAGGCGTGTTCTGGAACACGCGTTGATCGGCCACGTCGCGGCCGAAATTGTCGATGAAGGTGTTGAACTTGGCATCGAGCACGCCAAGCGACCAGTTGACGCTGAAGCGGCTGCCGTCCCCTGCAAAATCCCGGCCGACCAGCGCCGTGCCTTCAAATTCGATCCCGTTGACGTCCGCGTCAGCAGCGTTGGAGGTGATGCCGATGAAGCTTTCATTCACCCCGTCGCCATTGGAATCAAAGCCGACCGAGCCGGGGATCTGCACGTCCGTGTATTGGCCGAGGAAGGCTGCAAGGCTGATATTTACCCGGTTTTCGAGCAGCGAGGCCTTCCAGCCCAGCTCATAGGAGTCGACCGTTTCCGGATCGAAGGCGAGGAAATCAAACACCTCATCCGCATTGCAAGCGCCGCCGCGCGGATTGCGGCACGCAGTGGTCTGGCCGCGCGGGTCAAACCCGCCGCCCTTGAAGCCCTGCGAATAGCTGAAATAGAGGTTGTGATTGGCGTTCGGCTGCCAGCTGATCGAAGCGCGCGGGTTGAAATCCTCAAAGGTTGCGCTGCCATTGAAGTTGCTGGTGACCGCTGCTGCTACGCCCGTGCCGCCGAACAGGTTGGAGAACCCGCCAAGGAAGGTGGTGCGCAGCACCTGGCTGGTGCGCTTGTCGTTGGTGTAGCGCCCGCCGAGCGAGAGGTTGATCGTGTCGGTGAGGTCATAGGTGAAGTCGCCGAACACCGACCATGTCTCGGTATTGGCGTCGCCCAGCGTCTGCGCGGTCAGCCCGGCGACGGTGGTGAACAGCGCCACGTCGAACGCGGTGAAGGCATTGGCATCAAGGTAGTAGAACCCGAGCACGCCAGAAAGGTTGTCGCTTTCAAAGAGCAGTTGCAGCTCCTGGCTGAACTGATCGTTCTCGTAGATCGCGGGCACATCGAGGTCGACGGCAGGAAGGCTGTCGAAATCGATCGGGCTGGTGGAGCTGTCCTCGCGGTAGCCGGTGATCGACTTGAATGTGATCGTGTCGCTGAGCTCGATGGCGACATTCAATGCGCCGCCAAAGGCTTCGACTTCCTGATCGACGATGTTGAGACCCGCGCGGGTATCGAACACATCGTCCAGCACCGGCGCGCCACTGAGGCGGCCGGGGATGAAGCGGTGGCCTTGGCGCGCTTCGGAATTGTCCTTGACGTAATCGCCCGACAGGCGAACGAACACCGGCCCGCTATCGAATTCGATCGTGCCGCGCGCGGCCCACACGTCCTTGTTGTAGTTTTCCGTGCCAAGCGTGAGATTGTCGCCAAAGCCGCCGCGTGACAGCCGGGCGCCGCTGGCGCCGATTTTCAGGCTGTCGCTGATCGGGGTCGAAGCGGTGATGATCAGATCGGCCTGATCATAGGAGCCATAGGTCCCACGGATCTTCACGCTGGTGTCGTCGGGCAATTCAGCGGTGACGTACTTGATCGCGCCGCCAATGGTGTTGCGACCATAGAGCGTGCCCTGCGGTCCGCGCAGCACTTCGATCCGCTCAACATCATAGACATCGAGCACGGCGGCTTGGGGCCGGTTGAGATAGACGTCACCGACATAGAGGCCGACGCCCGCCTCGAACCCGGCGACCGGATCCTGCTGGCCGACGCCGCGGATGAACGCGGTAAGGGTGGTGTTGGTGCCGCGGCTGACTTCGAGCGTGATGTTGGGCACCTGCTGGCCGATCTGGGTCAGGTCCTGAATGCCCTGCTGGGCCAAGGCTTCGCCAGAAATTGCGGTGACGGACAGCGGCACGTCGATCAGGCGTTCCTCGCGGCGGCGGGCGGTGACGATGATGACGCCTTCTTCAGCTTCGTCGCTGACGCTGGTGGTGTCATCGACCGCGTCTTGCGCATAGGCGGGGGCGGCGAAGGTGGTGATTCCGGCGCAACCGGCAAGCAGCAAGGCGCGGCTATAAAATGTCTTGGTCATGGGGTCTGTTCCTCTCCTGGCCCTCTATTGCCACTCTGATATTGAAAGTTGAACCATGTTTCAAGTTTGGACTTGTGCACCGTGCTGTGCCAGCGTAGCGAATGGGCCGAGGGAGTAGCCGATGCGCAACAGTCACGGGAGCGGGACAAAGGTCGCAGATGCGGCGGGGGAAAGCATAGTGTTGACCGAAGGCGCCGTTCCCGAGGCCAAGACGCCGCGAACTGATCGCGGGCGGCGGACCTTGCGCAAACTGCTCGATGCGGCAGCGGAGGAGTTTGGCGAGAAGGGCTTTCACGAAGCCTCAGTCAGCTCGATTACGCGGCGCGCGGGCGTGGCCTTGGGCAGTTTCTACACCTATTTCGACAGCAAGGACGCATTGTTCCGCGCGTTGGTGGCCGACATGAGCGAGAAGGTGCGCACCAGCGCCCGCTCAGCATTGCATGATGGCATGGGGGCGCTGGAGATCGAGCGCGCGGCGCTCGGGGCGTTCCTCAACTTCGCCGCCGCACACAAGGAAGTGTATCGCATCATCGACGAAGCCGAATTCGTCGATCCGGCCAGCTACCGCGAACATTATGAAACCATCGCCGCACGGATCGCTGAACGATTGCGCGCAGGGACAGCAGGCGGTGAGTTCCGCGACGGTCTGGGCGAGCTGGAGGCATGGGCGGTGATGGGGATGAACGTGTTTGTCGGCCTGCGCTATGTGGTGTGGGGCGGGGCCAATGACGGGGCTGCGATGCCGCCGGATGCGATTGCCGCCCACGTCAACCGCTTGCTCGCCGAGGGGGTGATGCGACGCTGACGCCGTGCTGGCGCTTCCCTTGGCTCGTTGCCCGCGATAGACCTCACTCGCATGATCCTTGTCATCAATGCCCTGCCCGATGCCGACCACCTCGCCGCCTTGCGGACCCGGATCGGTATGCTTGAATGGCGCGACGGGCGCGAGACGGCGGGCGCGGTAGCGCGCGAAGTGAAGCGCAACCTGCAAGCCGCGATGAACACCGCTGCCGGACGCCGGATGCAGGATGAGCTTGCGCCGATCATCGCCGAAAACGCCGTGGTGAAAGCCGCCGCGCAGCCCCGCCGCTTCTCGCCGCTGATGATCAGCAAGACCGGGGTCGATGGCCGCTACGGCGCGCATGTTGACAATGCGCTGATGGGGAAGGGCGTGCAGCGGTTGCGGACCGACCTGTCCTTCACGCTGTTCCTCACCCCGCCGAGCGAATATGATGGCGGCGAGCTGGTGATCCACGCTGCTGGGATGACGCAGGACTTGAAGGGCGAGGCGGGCTATCTGGTGCTCTACCCTTCAGCCAGCATTCACGAGGTCAAGCCGGTGACGCGCGGCGAACGTATCGTGTGCGTCGGTTGGATCGAGAGCCTGCTCGCCGATCAGGCGCAGCGCGAGATGCTGTTCGACCTTGAAAACCTGCGCACCGCATTGCGCAAGACGCTGCCCAGCCAATCAGCTGAACTGCTGACCTTGGACAAGACCATCGCTAACCTATTGCGGATGTGGGCGAGCGTCTGAGGGCTTTGGCGCGGCCGCCTTCTTGGCCTTGAGCGTGAAATAGATGATCAGGCTCACCCCGACCACACTCGGCCCAGCCCAGATTGCGGGGTTGAATACGTGTTCGGGCACCAGCCTAATCAGCCCGACTGACATGAAGGCGGTATAGGCCGAAATCCCCATTCCGATCAGCGCGCGGAAATGCTCGCCAACGTAAGCGCTGTGCGGGAAGTCCGCAGCTCTCCAGATGTAGCGTTGCTGGATCAGCATGGCGACGATGCCAATGAAGGCCACCAGCATCATCAGCGGATGCTCGACCTGGAAGCCATAGATGCCGCACCACGCGCCCGAAATCACCACGGCGGCGATCACCGCTTGGTATCGCAGCCGCCGCAGCGCGCAGCGGTCGCGCGAGTGGCGGATCACGGCGCGGCCATAGTCGACAAAGCCGATTGTCAGTACGCCGAGATACAGCATCATCCACCCGAACAGCCCGTCATACAGCGCGCGGTCGGTGATTTCAGGGTGCCGGTATTCCTGCCCGTAAAGTGAAAGCAGCGCCATCGCGATCGCCAGCGCGCCTGCGCCAAGGAAGCCATAAGACGCCGCCTTGCCCCATTTGCGATGCCACCCTGAGCCCTTGCGGGTGACAATCGGCCCCCAGAACGCGGTCAGCCCCACCACGCCAGTGGCGACATGCAGGGCGACGAGGGCTTCGAACAGCGCCATGGCGTAAGGATGCCACAACCCCCACGCCGCGCCTAGACCCCGATCAACGCACCCGCGACGGGGCGACCAGCACGGCGTTGGCGATCATCAGGTCGAGCCCTTCGAGGTACGCGCGGGTCGAAGGATCATGCGCGAAGCCGATTACCAGCCCGCGCCCTTGGGGCTGGGCCATCAGGTAGGGCTTGTAGGCCAGCTGCCGCCGGTTTTCCTCCCACACATAACCGCTGGCGATCAGATTGCCGGGCGCGGCGAAGCGCAGCACGTTGATCCCCTTGGCGCGGTCCAGCGGGGTGAAGATCTGCGATCCGGTGGCGAGCACGACCGCGCCATCATCATAGCCCGCTGACAGGAAGTGGTCAGGATCGGGGACCACGTTGAGCAGCGCTCCGGGCAGCGTGTCGGGCAGCGCCTGCTGATCCTTGATCAGCTCGCGATATTCAGCATCGCTGGCGATTTCGATGGCCTCGGCAAGGCTCGCCTTGTCCTCGCCGCTGTCGGCCGGATCGCGCCCCAGCGCTGCTTCGCGTTTCACGGCGAGCAGCGGGTTATCGCCGCTGCTGAAGGTTTCAAGACTATCGCCAATCGCCACCAGCACGCCGCCGCGCTGCACAAAACTGCGGATCGCACGCTGCCCGGCATCGCCAAGCACGCTGGAGGGATCGCCTTCGGGCACCAGCAGCACGTCATATTCGCTGAGGTCAGCGCGCACGAGGCGGCTGGTGCGGATCGGCGTGACCGGAAGCCCGATGCGCTGTTCGAGGACATAGCGCAGCGCGCCAGCACTCAATTGCGAGATGCCATCATCCCACGCCACGGCGACGCGCGGCAGGGTGAGCCGCACGAAATGTTCGCTGCCAAGGTTCGGCCCGCTATCGACCCAGCCGCTGTCCATCGCAACAGTCTGCGCCCCGATGTCCTGCGCCAGCTCGGTCAGGCGCACCATCATCTCGAGCGTGTTGCTGCCTGCGGGGAACACCACCGTGCCGCGCGGGAAGCTGCGGCCACCGGCGCTGAACGCCTTGTCAGTGACGCTTCCATCAATCCCTTCTCGCAAGGCAAGGGTGACAAGCCGCGCCTGCCCGCTATCGGTCCACGGCACGGCAATCGCGAACGTTCCGCTGCCTTCCGGCTTGGGCGCAATCGGCGCGTCGGGGGCAAGCGCGTCGCCGCCCACCGCGCCGTTGCACAGCGCCACGTCCACCCCCGCCATCGGCCCGACCGACCACGCGGTTACGTCGTACAATTCATGCGGCAAATCGACCGAGCGGCGGCGTTCCTGTTCAGCGAGAAAATCGGGCGGCAGGGGCGTGTCGCGGTCAAGCAGGCTGCGCACCAGCCGCGCGGCGGGTTGGGCCTGTGGGACCGCGAGGTAGCCTGCCGGATAGGACTTGCCACACACACTCGCCGCGCCATCGCGGCGCAGCACGGTGATGCCCTGTTCGGCAAGGCGGCGGCCCAACCGCTCGGCATTCCAGCGGCGCTTTCCAAGATCGATCACATAGCTTGCGCGCCCCGCTGCGCCGGTCGCATTGCCGCTGCGATAGGCGGTGAAATCCGACAGGAACCGCGCCGGATTGTCCGCCACCGCCGCCGCTGTCGCAAGGCTGGTGGTGAAGTGATTGCGCACCCCGTCAGCATAGGTCAGCTCGGTCCCGTCGCGCCGCGCAAACACCAGCCCGCGCGCCGATGCCTGTTCATAGGTGCTGCCGATTGCGCCTTGGTGGGCGTTCCAGGTGTCGCCATAGCCGGGGTAGAACAGGTCATAGACCTCGCGGGTGAAATAGGGCTCGCCGCGCGCGTCGAAGGCGGCGGCATTATAGCGCCCGATCAACTCATAGGCGCGCACTTGCGCTGCCGAGAGATTGGGGTTGAAGGGCTGGGCAGCTGGACTGAAGAAATAGCTCTCATCCCCGCCCATTTCGTGCAGATCGACCACGACGACCGGGTTCCACCGCCGGATCGCCGCGACCTTGCCGCGTGTTTCGGGCTGGCTGAGTGTGAACCAGTCGCGGTTCAAATCGAACATATAGTGGTTCACCCGCCCGCTCGGCCAGGGCTCGTCATGCTCGGCGGCCTGCCGGTCGGCGGCGGGGGCGATCCCGGTTGAGGCGAGGAAGTTGTTCACAAACCGCGCGCGCCCATCGGGGTTCTGCATCGGATCAAGCACCACGATGGTGTTAGCCATGATCTTGACGGCGCGTTCATCGTCCTGCGCAGCAAGCAGGTGATAGGCCGTCATAAGCGCGGCATCGGTCGAGGAAATCTCGTTGCCGTGGACGCCGTAAGCGAGCCAGGTCACCGGTAGGGCGGTGCCATTGCCGGGGCGGCCAGCGGCGATGGTCGCCATGTCTTCGCGGATCGCATCGAGCCGGGCCATGTTCTCGGGCGCGGTCAGGACAAGGTAATGGAGCGGGCGGCCTTCCCAGCTCACCGCATATTGCACCAACCGGGCGCGGTCGGGCGCGGCTGCGGCCAGCGCCTTGAGATAGGCGTTGGCCTGATCGGGCGAGGTGATGCGGGCCGCAGGGGCATGGCCCACCGTTGCGGTCAGGGTCGGGATCGAAGGATCGAAAGCCCCTTCGTTGAAGGACTGCGCCTGCCCCGGCGCAGTGACTGCCCCAAGCGCTACCAGACCGACGAGCCAGCGGACCAAGATACCCAAACGCATTGCACATCCCTGTTCGGCCGCAAGACATGGCCATGCCCCGCTGTGCCGCGAAGTCATGGCGCGGGTCAAGCGCAGGAGGGCAATTGACGAATAGGTCGCCGGCTGATCGACAAAACCCGGCGGTGGAACATGCGGTCATAGTCGGGCTGCCACACAGACGCGGGTGGTGCCACACAGATAGGTGATGTTCACCCGCCGGAATTAGTCGCCCAGTTCCGGCGCATAATCGCACGCGCATCGCTCGCCCAGCCGCATGGTGGTGGGCCTCCCGGCACGCGCGGCCAATTGATTGCAATCGCTTGCCCCTTGCGCCCTGCCATGGCTAAGGTCAGGACCTATTAACCGCGCCTTCGAGGTTTGAGTCAAAAGGGCCCGGCGCACGCTTGGAAAGGCAACCTGCCTTCCCGGCGCGCGAAACGGACCGATCTGTTCGCCATTCCGCCGCCTCGAAGGTGCGGTTAGTAGGTCCTGACCCTAGGTATTGTCCACGGGATGCCTGCCTAGCCCAGCGAAACACGGCCGGGATTAAGCGCTCGGGGTGTTTCATCGTCTCTTCACCTTGCGATCATGCGGATCGC
Source organism: Porphyrobacter sp. (assembly GCA_021732945.1). Lineage (GTDB taxonomy): Bacteria > Pseudomonadota > Alphaproteobacteria > Sphingomonadales > Sphingomonadaceae > Erythrobacter. Next base: position 13,296 of record JAKFWB010000275.1, on the reverse strand, counting down.
GGCCAGTTCTCGGCGCTACCACCGCCTTGCTGTGGCTGCTGGCGATGCCTGCCGCGGCCAGTCCTGCGCCAGCGGGGATCGTGATCGAAAACACGGCGGAGGCCACCTATGACGATGGCGGCGTGACCCGCACCGTCACGTCCAACACGGTGCAGGTGCGGGTGAATGAACTGCTCGCCGTCGCGGCGGCCTCGCTTGATTCCGGCCCGCTCACAGTGCGCGCCGGCCCCCAGGTTCTCAGCTTTCTGGTCAGCAATTCGGGCAATGGGCCAGAGGCGTTTGCGCTTGAAGTCATCACAGCTGTCGCTGGCAATGCCTTTGATGCAGCGCTTGATAGTATCGCGGTCGATAGCAACGGCAACGGGACCTATGATCCCGGCGTCGATGCGGTGCTCCCCGCTCCCAGCGTGACAGCCAGCCTGCCTGCGGGCGGCACCCAGACGCTGTTTGTCATCGTGACCGTTCCCGAAGGGGTGGCCGATGGCGCGCAAAGTGCCGTCACCCTGGTCGCCCGCAGCGCAACCGGCACCGGCGCCGCCGGCACGGTGTTTCCCTCCGCTGGAGAGGGCGGCGCAGATGCGGTCGCCGGGCTGAGCGGCGGCACCGCCACCGTCACTGGCCAGATGGTCGCCAGCGCCAGCACGATCTCGCTGGTGAAGTGGGCCACTGTCACTAATCCCTTCGGCGGATCGACTGCCGCGCCCGGCGCCACGATTACTTACGGTATTCGGGCCACGGTGAGCGGCTCTGCCACGGTTGATGACCTCGTCATCAATGACGCCGTGCCGGCCAATACCCGATATGTCGCGAACTCGCTGACGTTGGAGAGCGCGCCGCTCACCGATGCGGCAGGCGATGACGCTGGCGAAGCCTCCGCAGCGAGCATCAGGGTCGCGCTCGGCAGCGTGCCGAGTGGCACTTCAAGAACCGTCACCTTTGCCGTCCTGATCGAGGAATAGGAGCAATCCCATGAATAATTGCACCAAGTTTGGGCTTGCCGCGCTGCTTGTCGCCGCGAGCGCTGCCGCGCCAGTGCAGGCCGAGACTGCGGCTCCGCTGGAGCTGGTCGGCTATGTGAAGCTTGAGAAGGTCACGACTGACCCATCCGGCGAACGCCGTGTCGAGTGGGTTGAGCCGCAGGTGGTGGTGCCGGGCGACAAGCTGATCTTTGGCACGCAGTTCACCAACCGCAGTCAGGCACCGATCGAAAGCTTCGTCGTCTCCAACCCGGTGCCCCCCAGTGTCAGCGTGGCGCAGATCGATCCGGCGGTGCTGGTGTCGGTCGACGGCGGCAAGACCTGGGCCAAGCTGGCCGATCTCGTGATTGTGGAGGCCGATGGCCAGCGCCGCGCGGCATTGCCGGGCGATGTCACCAATATCCGCTGGGTGCTGCCCGCCATCGCGCCGGGGGAGAGTGGCCGGCTCGAATTTCCCGTGACCGTCCGGTGATGGCCTTCCGCAGTGATCGCCCTTGGAGCATGACAACATGACACGCAGTTTCACATTCGCGGCACTCGCGGCAGGCACCGCGATGGTAGCGCTGCAAAGCGTGCCAGCGCTCGCCGAGGGCACAAGCGCGGGCACGGTGATCACCAACACCGCAACCGTCGATTACCGCGTTGGCGGGATCGATCAGACCGAGGTCGTGGCCAGCGATACGTTCGAAGTCGATCGCAAGATCAATCTGATCGTTACCCGCATCTCCGGCCCGGCCGTTTCGGTTTCCCCCGGCCAGACCGGAGCCGTGATTGCATTTGATGTCACCAACCTTTCGAACGACACGATCGATCTGGCGTTGGCAGTCATCCAGTCGAGCGCGGATAATTTCGATGTCGACAATGTCCGTATCTTCCGGGATGACGGCAATGGCAGTTTTGATGGAGCCGACACCCTTATCACGTCGCTCGACGAGGTGGTCGAAGATGCTTCTGTGCGGGTGTTTGTGGTCAGCGATGTCTCGCTGTCGTCAACCAATGGCGAGGATGCCGAATTGGTGCTGTCGGCTACGGCCCATTCTGGCGGCAGTCCGGGCACGCTGGGCGCAGTTCTTGTCAGCACGCCGGGCCCTGACGACCCTCAAGGCGTTGAAACCGTGCTGGCTGACGGCGCTGGCGAAGATGATGTCGATTTTGACGGCGTTTACAACGCACCGGGCAGCTTCACCGTCTTTGCCGCCAGCCTGAATGTCGCCAAGACCAGCCGCGTGATCGATGACCCGGTGAACAGCACCACCAATCCCAAGGCCATTCCCGGCGCCACGGTCGAATATTGCATCGCGGTCAGCAATGCTGCGGGTGCTGCCACAGCCAGCAATGTCGAGGTGACCGATGTCCTGCCTGGCGACCTGACATTCGTTGTCGGCAGCATCAGGATCAACGGCACACTCGATGGCTCAGGCAATTGCACGGGCGGCGATCCGGGGGGCAGCATTGCGGTGCGCACCATCACCGCGCCGCTCAGCGATGTTGCCGCTGGTGAAACCCGCACCGCCGCCTTCCGCGCCGCGATCAACTGAGCGCTGGCTGTGTGGGCTGCGTGGTTGGGTTGCTCCCTGTTGCATGGCGGCACCATGGCTGGATAGGCTTATGGCTGGGCTTGATCGCGCTGGCTCTGACCGGTGTGCCGGTTGCCGCGCAGACGATCGAGAATATCGCAACCGCGCGCTGGATCGAAGCGGGACGGCAGGGCGAGGCGCAGTCAAATCGCGTTGTGCTGAGGGTGGAGGCGCGCCAGCTTAACCTTCAAACCTTTCGGGTGGTCTCGGGAAGCACGACCAATATCACGCTCACGCCATCCCGCTGCGTCTCGGACCTCTCCCCCGGCCAGGGGGGCGGCGAACCGGCGGCAGCGCATACGCTCGCATTGCAACCGGCCAGCGAATACCGCGCGGGCGAAACGATTGTGTTCACGCTCGCCGCACCTTCCGGCAATCGCGATCCGGGCGTGCTTGACAGCCTGCGAGTTGCCATCGGCAGCAGTTCCGGGGCCGCCGCAGAGCTGATCATCTTCGAAACCGGGCCGGACACCGGCCTGTTCGCGGGCAGCATTGCCACCCGCCACGCGGCTGCGGGCCAGATGGCCAATGGCTGCCTGCTCACGGTCGAAGCGGACCTGATGGTGACGATCGCGACCGGCGACGAGATGCCGGGCGGGATCTCCGTAACCCGCAATGTGCTGATAAGCGCTGATCGCTTCGGCGTGGTGTTCGACAGCGAGACTGGCGCGCCGGTCTCTGGCGCGCGGGTCACCCTGCGCGATGCAGTAACCGGCGCCCCCGCACAGGTCTTGGCCGAGGATGGCGTTACGCCCTGGCCCTCCACGATTATCAGCGGATCGCCGATCACCGATTTGGCGGGCAATACCTATCCGATGGAGCCGGGGCGTTACTGGTTCCCACTGGCACCCTTGGGCCGTTACCGGCTGGAGACCGAGCCTCCGCCGAACTTTACAGCGCCTTCGGCGGTCCCGGTCCCGCAATTGGCCGTGCTGCCCCGTCCTGACGGCGGGGCCTTTGCCATTTCAGGGGCGTCCTTCGGCGGCGCTTTCGCGCTGGAAAGCGCGGCCCCGATCGAGGTCGATATTCCGGTTGATCGCGGCGGCGCTGCACCCGGCCTTGCTTTCAGCGCCTCACGCCCGCGCGCGCAACCCGGTGACGCGGTGCTTTATGCGCTGGAAGTCAGTAACCCGCAGCCGCAGGAACGCCGCGCGGTCATGGTCACAATCGATCTGCCGCGCGGGCTGCGGCTCCAAAGCGACACGATCCGGATCGATGGCGCGGTTCCCGCTCCCGGTAGCGTGAACCTGACGCCGGATGGACGCCAGATCGTGGTGACGCTTGACCGGCTTGCCGCCGCGGGCAGCGCCCGGATCACCTACGCCGATACGATCCGCGCCGATGCCGCGCCGGGCCAATTGGTCAGCATAGCCTCAACCCGCGACGTGCTGGGCAGAAGCGCACGATCGGAAGCCGGGGTGCTGGTTGAGCGCGACACGATTGCGGGCCGGATGACCATTATCGGCCGGGTGGTGCAGGGCGATTGCGCCCTTGGCGACACGGCCTCCGGCATCGGCGGCGTCCGGCTGCTGATGGAGGATGGCAGCTTTGCCGTCACCGATGCTGACGGGCGGTATCGCTTCGAAGGCGTGGTGCCCGGTACCCATGTCGTGCAGGTCGCGCGCAGCACCTTGCCGCAAGGGACGCAGTTGGCCGATTGTGCCCGCTCCACTCGCAGCGCAGGCGATGCGCGATCGCGATTCGTGATCGGGCAAGGCGGGTCGCTGGCCCGGGCGGATTTCCATGTTGTTGTGCCCGTGTCCGAGCCTGCGGTGCGGATCGCGCCAGTCGATGATCTCCCGTTTGAAGATACTGTGACTGAGGCCCAACCAGCGGCCGCCGCCCGTGCCCCCGCGCTTGCCGCGCCCGATGCGGATTGGCTGGCACTGGGCGATGGCCCAGACGGCTGGCTTGCTCCGACAGCAGACCACAACCCGCGCGTGCCGGCCATCAAGGTCGCCTTCCGTCACCGCGACGGGCAGACCATCCGGCTTTATGTTGACGGCAAGCCGGTCGATGCCGCCGCTTTCGATGGCACATTGAAGGCGGCAAATGGCGGCTTTGCTGTCAGCCTGTGGCGCGGGATTCCGCTGCTGAAAGAGCGCACTGTGCTTGCGGCGGAGATCGTCAATTCGCTTGGCGGGATCAACGCCCGGCTGGAACGCGAAGTGTTCTTCACCTCGCAACCCGCAAGGGTGGAGCTGGTGGCCGATCAATCGCTGCTGGTGGCAGACGGCGTTACCCGTCCGGTGGTGGTGGTGCGCATCACGGATCGCAATGGCCGCCCCGTGCGCGAAGGTCTGTCAGGCAACTTCATCCTCAACGCCCCCTTCGAAAGCGCGGTGCAGATTGATCAGCAGCAGCTGCGCCAGTTTAGCGGTATCGGTGAAGCCAGCGCGCGCTGGGTGATCGCGGGCGAAGAGGGGCTGGCCCGGATCGAGCTTGCCCCCACCATGATCAGCGGCCAGCTACGCATGGCCTTTGATTTCAGCGACGAGAATATCAGCCGCCGTCAGGAGATCGAAGCCTGGGTGGTGCCCGGCGATGTCGAATGGACCATCGTCGGTCTCGGCGAAGCATCGCTGGGCGCGCGCAGCATTGCCGATAATATGGAGCGCGGCGACAATTTCGACAGCGATCTGGGCCGCAATGCCCGTGTGGCGCTGTATGCCAAGGGGCGGGTGCTGGGAAAATATCTGCTGACGCTGGCCTATGACAGCGCCAAGCAGCGTGAGGATCAGCCGCTGCTGGGCGCGATTGAACCGACCGCCTACTACTCGGTGTTTGCCGACGCTTCGCAGCGCCACTTCGATGCTGCGACACGCGAAAGCCTCTATGTGCGGATTGAAAGCGCCACGTTTTTCGCGCTCTATGGCGATTTCCAGACCGCGTTCGATCAGACTTCGCTGGGCCGCTACCAACGCACCGCTACCGGCGTGCGCGCGGCGGCGCAGTTGGGCGAGGTGCGGGCCGAGGCCTTCGGCGCACGCATCGGCAGCACCTTTCGGCGAGACGAGTTTCAGGGCAACGGCCTGTCCGGGCCTTACACGCTGGGTAGCCGCGATATCCTGTTCAATTCGGAGCGTGTGACCATCGAAGTGCGCGACCGGTTCCGGTCGGAGGTAATCGTGGCATCGCGCAGCCTGAGCCGGTTCATCGACTACAATATCGATATCCTGTCCGGCACGATCACCTTCAGCGAGCCGATCTTGTCGCGCGATCCCGATCTCAATCCGCAGATTATCATCATCGAATATGAAACCGGGCATGCAGGCGGCGGCGCGACCAATGCTGGCGTAAGGGCAGAATGGACGCGCAATGATGGCGCAGTCCGCATCGGCGCGACCGCGATCACCGACGCCAATTCTGCGAGCGGCGCGGCGGCGCGCACCAATGTAGCTGTCGCCGACACCCGGTTGCGCCTTGGCGCTTCGAGCGAGCTCCGCGCCGAAATCGGCGTCAGCGATGCGGATGGCAGCACCGCCAATGCCTGGCTGGCCGAACTCCAGCATCAGACCGGCGCGCTGGACGTGGTTGCCTATGCCCGGTCAATCCAGACCCGTTACGGCATCGGCCAGCAAAGCGCCGCCGAGGCGGGGCGGCGCAAAATTGGGGTGGATACACGCTACCGGATCACTGAGAATATCTCCGCCATCGCCACCCTGCTGCAAGATGACAATCTGGCCGATCGGGCGCGGCGGCGCGGCGGCGAGGTGGAGTTGGCATGGCGCTCCCCCACCACCGACGCAAGGTTGGGGTTGGCGCATTTCGATGACCGGCTGGCCAATGGCGGTTCCGCCGCTTCCACGCTGCTCCAGACGTCCGCGACGCAGAGGCTATTCGGGAACAGCCTTGAAGTCAGCGCGGACTCCAGCTTCGCGCTCGGCAGTGCGGGCGCGCTGGACCTTCCGGCGCGGCACCGGCTTGGCCTGCGCTATGCGCTGGCGCGCGATGTGCGGCTGACCGGCACCTATGAAATCGCCGATGGCAGCGCGATCAAGGCACGCACCTTGCGCGGCGGGATTGAGCTGGCCCCGTGGCAGAGCGGACGGATCAGCGGCACTTTGGGGCAGATATCAAATGGCGCGGCACAAGGGGCAAGCCTGGCGGGCTTTGGCCTTGCCCAGACCGTCACGATCTCCCCGTCGTTCACGCTTGGCGCGACCATTGATGGCAACCGCCTGCTGGGCGATGCTCCTTCCCCCGAAAGCGTCATCAACCCCGCGCAGCCTATCGCCAATGGCGGGCCGCTCAGTGTGGATCGCACCCTGTTCGAGGACTTTACCGCCGTCACCCTGACCGGCGCATGGCGCAGCGGGCCGTGGTCGGCCAATGGCCGCGCGGAGTATCGTGACGGACAATTTGCTGATCGCATGGGCGCGACCTTTGCGGTCATCCGCCAGATTGGCGAGGGCAGGGCGGTCGGCAGCAACCTGGTGTGGACCCGCAGTACCACGGCCGGCGGATCGCTGAGCGAAATCATCGACGCCGGGATCACTATCGCCCACCGGCCGGACGGATCGGACTTCGCGCTGCTCGGGCGGATCGAATATCGCAGCGATGCGGTCAGCGGCGCGGTGGCGGGCGAACTTGGCCCGGCCGGGCGGACCGCGCTCACCCTGACAGGCGATGCCCTGTCGCAGCGGCTGGTCGGCAGCGTTTCCGCTAACTGGTCACCGCGCGGACAAGGCGGCGCGGGTCAGTTCGGCGAAATCGGACTGTTTCTGGGCACGCGCTACAGCTTTGATCAGTTGGAGGGGCTTGATCTCACCGGGTTCACCGCGCTCGCCGGGCTCGATCTGCGGCTCGGCCTCAGCAAGCTGATCGACATCGGCGGCAGCGCCAGCATCCGCGCCAATGTGACCGATGGCAGCTACAGCTATGCCCTTGGCCCCCAGGCAAGCTTTGCCGTGACCGAGGGCGCTTTGTTGAGCCTTGGTTACAATATCGCAGGCTTTCGCGATCCCGATTTCAGCGCATCCCGCGCGCTGGATCAGGGACTGTTCGCGGCGATCCGGTTCAAGTTTGATGCGAGCACGCTGGGGCTCGACTCGCGAGGAAACCCCTATGCGCGGCTCCCGAATCCGGCAACCATATCACGCTAGATGCCGAGCATGCGGACCGCGCGGGCTTTCTTCATCGCGATCTTGATATGGATCGGCTGTGTGCTGCCGCAAACAGCGGCCGCCCAGACCTTGACCGCATACGGAACCGAGGCGGGCTATACGGCGGCCTTGCCTGCCGCTGGGTCGACAACCACGGTCGAAAGCTTTGCAAGCGTCACGACTGACCGGGTGGTTTCCACCACAACCCCGGATCAGTGGAGCGGGTTTACGCTGGTGGCGCAGGGAACCAGCGCTTTTGGCCCATCGTCCTATTGCGCCAGCCTGAGCGTCTGCATGTCCTATACCCCATCCCCGCCTGCACTTCCGGGGATTTACGCCGCCATTTCCGATGCTAGTCAGGGCAATGGCCGAATAACTTTCACACCGGCGGCAAGGGCTTTCGGCTTCGGACTGGAGTACTGGGACTGGAATGATGGCGGGCAACGTTCCCGATTGATAGTGAGGCTGAGCAACGGGGCGGCCTTCGCTATCACCGGGCCGACCACAACGTCCGGGGCTCCGGGCAGTTTTGCTGGTTTCAGGATTGATCAAGCTTCGGTCAATGCAGGCATAACGATCACCAGTGTGGCGTGGGTTGCGCTAAGCGGCAGCGCGGAGATCGTAGGGCTGCGCAATGTCAGGGTCAGCGTTACTAACCCGCTCGTTGTCACCAACACCAACGACAGCGGGGGCGGATCGCTGCGCAATGCAATCCAGTTCGCTAATACACAGACCACGGCTTCAACCATCAGCTTTGCCATTTCCGGCGCGGGGCCGCACGCCATTACTCTGGCCTCTGCTCTGCCGGATATCACTGCCAACGGCCTGACCATTGACGGCACGACCCAGCCCGGCACCCAATGCCGTGATCTGTGGACGGGAAGCGGGCATGACCTGCGGATCAATGTGCGTGGCGCTTCGGGGTTTGACGGGTTCCGGTTCGGCGGTGTCAATCAGACTGTCAGAGGCTTGTCAGTGACAGCCTTTGCCAACGCCATCCGATCATTGCCCAGCAGCAATACGACCACCGTCCAGTGCAATTATCTGGGGCTGCTAGCCGATGGGACCAACGGCGGGAACACCAGAGGTATGTGGGTGAATGGGGCCAGCGCGAGGATCGGCGGGCTTGGTCCCGGTCAAGGCAATGTCATTTCTGCCAACGGGACTGTCGGCGTGGTTACCATCGATACCAGCACCGACACCGCCATCCGCGGCAACTTCATCGGCACCGATACCACCGGGATAACCGCACGCGCCAATGGCACGGGCATCAACAATCTCACAGGCACCGCCACCTGGCGCGACATCACCCGCAACCTCATTTCGGGCAACACCAGCGCGGCGCTCGCGCTGGAGACCGACGATCAGGTCAGCGCTGCGACCGACACCATCCGCATCCAGCGCAACATCATCGGATTCACCCGCGATCTGTCCGCGCTGTTGCGCAGCGGTGGGGATGGCATCCACTTCCCTTCGGGCAGCATCGCCAACGTGCTGATCGGCGGCGATGCGGCCAGCGCAGGCAACACCATCACCGGCACCGATCAGGGGATATCGCTCACCAACACGCCCAACATCACCATTCAGGGCAATGTCATCGCGCGGTCTGGTCAGAACGGGGTCGGAGCAACCGCCGTTAACGGCTTGACGATTGGCGGTGCAGCAGCGGGCCTTGGCAATGTGATCGGCGGCAATGGGTTTTCCGGCATCGCCGTGGTGGAGGGATCGAGCAATGCGACCATTCTGGGCAACACGATCGGTGCGGTCAGCATCACCGGCGGCACGTTCGAGAACCAGCATCACGCCATTTTCCTGAGAGGGGTGAGCAATGTCACCATCGGGAACGGCACATCCGGTGGCCGCAACGTCATCGCCCGTAACGGCTTTCAGGCGGTCTTGAGCCAGGGCACCGTGTCGAACCTGACCATCGATGGCAATTTCATCGGCACTGATGCGAGCGGCAATGTGGGGGTCAGCAACGCGTCGCGAGGGGACGTCTTCACCAGAGATGCCGTCGCCCTCAGCCTGGGAAATTTCAGCGGGATCACCATCCGCAACAATGTGATCGGCGGGCACGCAGGCGCGATGATCGAACTCTGGGACAGCGCGGCCACCGGCGTCACGATTCAAGGCAACAGCCTTGGCGTGGGGGCCAGCGGCGCGGCGATCATTCCCGCCGATGGCGTCGAGCCGCTGATGTTCACCGGGGGACCGACACGGCAATATTCCAATGTGCTGATCGGCGGCGCTGCGCCGGGTCAAGGCAACATCATCGCCAATGGTGTCAATTCGGGGATCAGGATGGAATCCACCGGCAGCAATATACAGGTGATCGGCAACACCATCCGCAACAATGCCGGCTACGGCGCCGTCTTTCTGAGCAACACCCGCGCCGCACTGGTCAGCAACCGCATCTTCGCCAACGGACTTATCGGCATTGACCTGGATGAAAACTGGATCACCCTCAATGATGCGGGCGATGGTGATGCCGCGTCGAATGATCTGCTGAATTTCCCCGAAGCCATCCGAGCCAATGTCGTCGGCGCGAACCTGATGACCTACAATTTCACCCTCGACGTCCCGGCTGCTGCCATCGGCTACCGGATCGAGTTCTTCGCCAGCGCCGCCGCCGACCCGACCGGTTTTGGCGAGGGTGAACGCTATCTTGGGGCTGTCGACATCACCCATGCGGGCGGTGCGCAGAGCTACAGTGGCACGCTCACCACGCTCGAACCGGTCAGCATTGGCGATGTCATTTCCGCCACCACCACCCGGCGCACCGCAGGCGGAGCATGGGACATCACCTCCGAATTCTCGGCCACCGCCACCGCCGACGGAGTTGCCGCCTTGTCGGTTGCCCTGACGTCGGAAGTGTTTGATCCGCCCGCCAGCAACCCCTTCGCCACGCCCGGCAATGATGTCCTGCTGACCACCACGGTCAGCAATGGTGGCACAGGCAGCACCGATACCGACTCAATCTTCGTGACGATCGCGGTCGATCCGGCCAATGCGTTCTTCAACGATGTGACCCCGGCGCTGGGCGGGGTGGTCGGATTTCAGAGCAACACGCCGACGCTCTCCTTCACGCCAGCGAATGATCTGCGATATTCCAGCAGTGCCGCTGCGCCGACATCCTTTGCGCAATGCACCTACACGCCCGCGACAGGATATGATCCGCAGGTGCGCCACGTATGCCTGAATCCCAAAGGCAGCCTGCCGAACGGATCGCCTCAAGGGCAATTTGCCATCCGCATGCGGGCGAGGATCAATTAGGGCCTATCTGATTTTGATGGGGTCACAAGCGGACAAGGTCCGACTTCCCGGGAGCCAAGCTCACACGGCGTTACTCATGCTTTTTTCTATGGAACCAACCACCATCTCTTCGCGAAACTTGAAAAGATGGTGGGCGCGACAGGGATTGAACCTGTGACCCCACCCGTGTGAAGGGAGTCAACTAAATCAGATAGTTAGCTGTTTTACTTGTAGAAACAGCCTTCTGTACGAGGCTGGCTGTACGCGATTTGTACGAGTGGGCACTTTGAGCCCCCTGAAAACGTGCATGTTTGGTCGGAATTGGCGCGCTACGAAGCCAGTGGGCAGGCCGCCAGACCAAGAACGAAAAACCGCCGGAAGGGCTGGCACCCTTCGCGGCGGCAATATCTATAGCGGTTCGGCTATTTCTCTTATTTACGCGACCGGAGAATCGGGCGCAAGGGCAATCCTTGCGGGAGGTGCGTCATGAGCATCTCTTTAGCACACGAGGGGCTTCCACCCGGAGTCACCCACTTCAACCTGGCTGATCTGATCGAGAAGATCGCAACCGGGACATGCCGGGAGGAATACCTCTCGGCGACTGCAGTGCGCGTCCTGAAGCACTACCTCCTTGGTTGCCGGTCGTCCGACTTTGAGCGTGGCAAGATTTGCGGGGTGTGGGAGCAACCGCAAACCACGGCTCAGACGCTGCGCATCTCAACGAAGGTCCTGCACAACGCTGAAGCCGAACTTGAACGCGGCGGGTTCATCGAGCGGACTCATGTTCCCCATGCGCGCCGCACAGGTCAGCGCCGTGATGGCGTCATCGTCAGCCTCGCTGGGATAAGCCTGCGTCCGCTGATCGATGGCTATGGCCGCTGGAAGGCCCGCCTTGAGGCGATGGAGCTGCATGAGCGTGCGGCTGCTTCGCTTCGGCACGAGGTTGTCATGCTCGGCCGCGAGATCAGAGCGACGCAGGCAGCTGCATTAATCGAGGAGGCAGAGCGCATTCTGCCCCGAGGGCGCGTGTCCCGCATCAGCTCTGTCGAAAAGCTGGGAGCCCTGAAGGCCATGCTCGAGGCACTGTTGGTGCAGCCGGAAGTTCTGTCTGGTGGCACCATATCTTCCCACCGGACGGAAGAAATCTTCGCACCCGATATACTTGTCAAAGACTCGTCCAAAAACCGTAAGCGCGTGACTGGCGTTGACCAGTCGGACGAGGTCTCACCAGCAATGGCTGTCGGCCTTGCGAGCGCAGACTATCGGAGCCTGCTGCCGTCCGACCGGGCACCGGGCTGGCCAGACATTGTCGACGCGTCGGCAATCGCCTGTCGTTGGCACAATGTCTCGCAGCCGGCCTGGGCTGAGGCATGCGAAAGGCTGGGGCGCGAGCGTGCGGCGCTTTGCGTCCTCGTCATAGACCGCAACGCGCGATTGCCACGCGATCACCGCTACCGAGCACGGTTAGGCAGGAAATGCCTGAGCGGGCTGCTGCGGAACGCCTCCAGCCTCTTACCCATGATCAAGGCAGCCAAGGGCTATCCAGAGGGGAGCTTGCCGGACCGTCAGTTCGAAACGGAGGTGTCAGCCCCCAGAACCGGTCACAGCTTTGCAGGTGCATGCCTTTCGGCCCTGGCGAAGCTCTCTGGGGAGGTGCAGCCATGACACAAACGCGAACCACAAGCCTGTGGGAGGAGCTGGAGGCGGGCAACATCTGGTGGCCGTCCTACAAGCCCGGGCGGGACCCCGTTTTGAGCTGGCGCCATGCCGCCGCGATCCTGATGCGCGACATTGACCCGCAGCCCATTTTCGCTGCCCTGCCAGCGGCGTTCGAGGGGATGTACGATCTCACCGCAGACGAGGTCTGCGATCAACTTCCAGTTCCTGGCGACCAGGTTCTTTGGCCTGTGTGGCTGGAAAGCTGGGTCAGCCATTTCGACCATTGGTACGATCCGGTCAGGCAACTGGTCGAGCAGCATTGTACCACTCCAGATGCCCGGGTCATTGCTGGCATGTTGACGCGGCTCGACGGGGCCGCCTTCTGCGACTTCGTCCTCCACGCCTACGAAAGGGCGGCCATTGTCGGGTCACTCCGTGGGGCACCCATCGGCGATGACCCCCTGCCAATCGTCCAGACGATCCCGAATGCCGCACCGTTCGAGCGGCTAAGCTACGGCTTTTACCAGCGGTTCTGCGCCGAACTGAACCGGGAGGCGGAGCCTCCAGCGACCCCGATGTCGGGCCTGGATTTCGACCGGGCCGGAAACCCCAACATATTTGGCGGAGACGTCACATGAACACTGCACAGAACGCGATCATCGCTTTCCGGCTGCTCGGTCGGTGGCACCCGGCAGGAAATGCCAAACCACATCATGACTCCCCACA
>JAKFWB010000256.1 GCA_021732945.1 Porphyrobacter sp. | reverse complement strand
CTGGAGCTGTCGGAGCTAGCCACGGAAACAAGACCCTACCAATTCTGCCGCAGGCCCGCCGGAATGATTTCAATCGGAGGTCGGTATCGGCTCGCCTCGGGTATCGAGACGGTCTGCACCATTCGCACTTCCTCGGCAGGCACGGGTTTGAACTCTTGGCCCTTATCGGTCTCGACCATGCGCAGAGGACGACCGTCATCGGGAAAACACCCCGCATTTTCGCCGCCGTAGCGGAACAGACACGACTTGCCGTCCGCTGTCATCCGGATCTGGACAGCGTTTCCTCGCGGATATTGTCTGCAATAATCGCCTTCCAGGACGGTCTTGCCGTCGGGCGCATAAAGACAACCACGACCCAGCTCACCCTTGGGGCGCGCAATCCCCTCGCTGAGCTCGAAGCTGACCCCAGACGAGCCCTTCAAGCCGCCCGGGAAACGATCAAGCGGCTTGAGCAAGCGAAACTCTCCGCCGTTCGTCGTCGGTGCGATGACGCCTTGATGCACGAGCCGCGCCAGACCGAAGTCGCCAGGGAGGAGATTATAGCGTTCAACCGAAGTCGCAGAGGCAATCGCGGCGGGATCGGGATCGGCAATTCCGCGCGGAAATGTGTCAGTTCCCGACCACCAGACATCCGGGTCGAACCCCTCTGGCGCAGCCACCCCGGTGTTGAAACGCTCGACCGAAAGCGAGGGAAGAATGACCGCGCCAATGTCGCCGGCCGCAACCCGGACGGGAAGCCGGGTTATTGCGCCCAGCTGGTTTTCGAGCTGCACAGCATTGCTCGCCCCGAACCCGCCGAGCCTGCGGATGGGGAGGCAATCGCTTGGACCATATACGATTTTGGTCTTGGGAATCCCGATCAGCCCGACCAAGGGGTTGCCGGCCGCATCATATTCCTGTGAAAATACCACGGCATTGGCAACCCGCTGCGTGTCCCCCTGAAAATCCCAGATGACCGGGCTTCTGGATAGCAACAGGACGAAGAGTGGGCGATCACCGGGCTCGATGCGGACATCGACAATGCTCGTTTCGCGGTTCTGTCCGCCAACGGCGATCGCGGAGGCAAGCTGGCCCTCGTTTGCGAGTATAGCCAGTACATCCGAATTCGGGTGAGGCGCAGGCACTGCGCAAAAAGGCAACTCGGCCATGTCCCGCGCGAGGCTGACAATGCTTGCGACTGCGCGCTCCTCGTCTGGGGAGATGGTGCCATCGCCATCACGATCAAGCTTGGCAAACTGGGCCAGGAATGCGGACGTCAGCTCGCCTTCGCTCAATACACCGTTGCTATCGTTATCCAGCACGAACAGCCGTTCGAATCTGATGCTGCGCTGCGCATTCTCCTTCCGGTTGCGGAAGTCAGGATGATAGCGCGCGGCCAGTTCCGCAGGCATGGCAATGCCGTCTCCGTTGATGTCCCACTCGGCAAAGTTGAATTGCGACCTTTCGCGGACCGGGCGAGTCTTGGCGAAACCGGCGAGCATCTCCTCCTTGCTCAGACTTCCGTCGCGATTGCTGTCGGCCTCGGCCCACGCTTGGGCTTGTCGTCCAGCGCCGGACGATACGGTTGTGAGCGCGATCAACCCGTCGCGGTCGGTGTCGTAAATCTCGAAGGCTTCGTCGACATGTGCGCGCCCGCTCTGCTGGTATTCGTCTGCATCGCGGACCTCTTTTTCGGTGACCCCGCCGTCGCCGTTTGCATCCATCGGTCCGATTTCACGCTCGGCCTGTTCGAGCCGCCGCTCGTAATCCTTGAATGCAGCATCGCGCAGTCGCGCGTTGAGGCGATCAATGTCGTCCCGGTCGAGACCATTCCTGTAAGTGTCGACCGCCAGAAACGCGTCGAGCAGGTTTTGCAGATAGGCGTCCTTCGCGGTTCCGGATCGCACATTGGCAAGCAGGAATGTCGCCGGATCATAACGAGACGCAGGCGTGTCGTTGATCTGACCAGCCAGCGGACCGGTCAGGGCGGTGGCCGCCAAGACACCTGCAACGAGCCCTATCAAACGGGTCAAGGCGAACTCCCTTCGAAGCAATTTTACCAAATTTCTTCGGGCTATAGTGGACAACTCGTTTAAAAAACGTTGGGCTATTGTGGCGAGAATGGACCTGCGCATACCGATCCAGTTTGCGCGATCCTGAAATCCTGCGTGGCAGCTAAAGCGGATTGCTTGCCACAAGCCGTAAGGCTCAAGGCAAACGAATATCGGTCATTTCCCAAGCTATCCTTCGACCCCTGTGTGGCGCAGCTTGATGCGTCTGCGGAAACCTGAAACTCACCCGTCATTTCTAAACCGACGGGCGTCGAATGTGGGGTGCATTTTGCGGATGCTTGGTTGAATGGCTGGGAGGTGACCACGCTGCCTGTTGGGCGGGCCTTACGGTGGAGTGCATTTCTGGGGTGTGATTTGTTGCGATTCCGGTTGCTTAAAGACACTCGCGACCTACAAGTCCGACGGGGACGCAAACCTTCATGGCAGATTCGAACGACGAAATGGCGGCGGGGCCCGCCGATGCGGCGCTGGCGAGCTTTGTCTTGCTGGCACAGTTCCTCGGCGTGCCGGCCGATGCCCCGCAGATCCATCACGATCGCGGCCAAGGCGACAGGCCATACACCTTCGATGATCTGATCCGCGTTGCCAAGAAGCTGGGTCTTATGGCACGGCGCAAGGAAGCGCCGCCAGCCGACCTTGCAAAACTTCCTCTTCCCGCGCTCGTCAGGCTGAACAAAGGCGATACCGCGATCCTGCTCAAGATCGATGACAGCGGCGAAAGCGGGCCGCGGCATATGGTGCTGCGCAGCGATGGCCAGCGCCCCGAGATCTGGAGCGAGAGCGATATCGCTGAAGGCTTTGCGCTGACCGGTGGCAAAGTCGAACTTCTGCTGATGACGAGCCGGGAGCATATCGCCGGGCAAAAGCGCGCCTTCGATATCTCGTGGTTTATCCCGGCGCTGGTGAAATACCGAAGGCCGCTTCGCGACGTGCTGATCGGGAGTTTCTTCCTCCAGCTTGTCGGCCTTGCTTCGCCGATCTTCTTTCAGCTGGTGATCGACAAGGTGCTGGTCAATCAGGCGATGAACACGCTCGAAGTGCTCGCCATCGGGCTGACCGCAATCCTTGTCTTCGAGACGTTGCTATCAGCTTTGCGCAACTGGCTATTCGCGCACACCTCCAACCGGGTCGATGCTGAGTTGTCCGCAGCGCTGTTCCGCCATCTGGTGGCGCTGCCGCTTTCCTATTTCGAGGCGCGCCGGGTGGGCGACAGCGTGGCGCGCGTGCGCGAGCTCGAAAGCATCCGCAATTTCCTCACCTCCAACGCAGTGACCGTGGTGATCGACCTGTTCTTCACGATCGTTTTCTTCGCAGTGATGTATCTCTATTCGCCGCTGCTGACGCTGATCGTGGCGCTGACGATCCCGATTTATCTCGCGATTTCGGTGTTCATCACGCCGCCGCTGCGCGCCAGGCTCGATGAGAAGTTCAAGCGCGGGGCCGAGAACCAGTCCTTTCTGGTCGAGACGGTAACCGGCATCGGCACTTTGAAAGCCATGGCGGTTGAGCCGCGCATGCGCGACCGCTGGGAAAAGCAGTTTGCAGGCTACATCCAAACCGGGTGGGAAGTTACCGTGCTATCCAACTGGGGCAGTCACCTGATCCAGCTGGTGTCGAAGCTGACCACCGTGGCGATCCTGTTTTTCGGCGCGCAGGCGGTGATCGCAGGCGATCTCAGCGTCGGTAGCCTCGTTGCTTTCAATATGCTGTCGGGCCGGGTGGCACAGCCGATCCTGCGCCTGTCGCAGCTGTGGCAGGATTTCCAGCAGGTGCGGATCTCGGTCGACAGGCTCGGCGACATTCTGAACTCACCCGCCGAGCCCGAACACAACCCCAACCGCGCCACCCTGCCGCCGATCAAGGGCCGGGTCGAGTTCGACAAGGTGCGGTTTCGTTATCGCCCCGATGCCCCGGAGGCGCTGCGCGGGGTCAGCCTCTATATCGCGCCAGGCTAGATGATCGGGATCGTTGGCCCTTCGGGTTCGGGCAAGTCGACCCTGACCAAGCTGGTGCAGCGGCTCTATGTGCCTGAGCAGGGCCGGGTGTTAGTCGACGGGACTGATCTTGCGCTGGTCGATCCTGCCTGGCTGCGCCGCCAGGTTGGTGTGGTGCTGCAGGAAAACATTCTGTTCAACCGCACGGTGCGCGAGAATATCGCGCTCGCCAATCCGACCTTGCCGATGGACTTGGTGATTGCTGCAGCCGAAATGGCGGGAGCGCATGAATTCATCCTCGGGTTGTCGCAGGGCTATGACACGATCATCGAGGAGCGCGGCGCCAACCTGTCGGGCGGGCAACGCCAGCGGCTTGCCATCGCCCGCGCGCTGATCACCGATCCGCGCATCCTGATCCTCGACGAGGCGACCAGCGCGCTGGATGCTGAGAGCGAGGAGATCATTCAGAACAACCTTGCCCGCATCGCGCAAGGCCGGACGGTGCTGATCATCGCGCACCGCCTCTCGGCGGTGCGGCCATGCAATCGGATTATCACGGTCGAAGCGGGCGAGATCACCGAGATCGGATCGCACACCGAACTGCTGCGTGCGAACGGGCGCTATGCCCAGCTCCACGCCAAGCAGACCGGTTACCGTAGCGACCCAGAGGCAGTACCGGCATGAACATGATCGCCGACCGCTTCCCCACGCTGGCGCGCCACTGGCAGGTGCTTCGCGAAAGCTGGCGCGATCAGAACGAGGCGGACAAGGTGTTCAAGCCCAAGGCCGAGCACGAATTCCTGCCCGCCGCGCTCGAAATCATGGAAAAGCCGCCGAGCCCGGGGCTGCGCTGGCTTTTGCTGATGACTTGCGGATTGTTCGTGCTGGCCCTGATCTGGTCGATTATCGGGCGGATCGATGTTGTCGCGACCGCAGCAGGCAAGACCGTGCCGGGCGAGAACGTCAAGATTGTGCAGCCGATCGAGATCGGCGCGGTGCGCGCGATCCATGTGAAGAATGGCCAGTTTGTGCGCAAAGGCGAGCTACTGATTGAGCTCGATCCGACGCTGGCCACTGCCGACGAGGCGCAGAGCACGCAGTCGCTGCGCTCTGCACAGGTTATCAAGGCGCGCAACGATGCCCTGCTCGCCCACCTGCGCGGCGCCCCGACGCGTTTTGTCGCGCCCACGGGCACCTCGTCGGATATTGTCGCCAACGAAGAGGCCTTCGTCCGCAATGCTGTCGCGCAATATGAAGCGCAGAAAAGCGCCCTTATCCAACAGCGCGCCGAAAGCGAGGCCGATCTGGCCGGCACACGCGCCGAGATCGCCAAGCTCGAAGAAGCGCTGCCGTTCATTGACAAGCAGTTGAATGCACGGGCTGAGCTGGCCGCAAAGGGCTTTTTCTCGCGGCTTGAGCTGCTCGAATACGAACAGCTGCGCGCTGAGCATCTCCGCAATATCGAAGTGCAGCGCGCCAACTATGCACGATCCGAAGCCTCGATCCGCCGCCTGGAGGCAGAACTCTTGGGACTGCGTGCGGGGTTCGGTCGCACAGCAATGACAGATATGGCGGAAGCGGAAAACACCGCTGGGCTTGCAAGCGAAGAGCTGCTCAAGTCTACTCGCCGACGACAATATCAGGAATTGCGCGCGCCGGTCGATGGCGTGGTACAGCAGCTGGCTGTGACGACCGTCGGCGGCATCGTTCAGCCCGCGCAGCCGCTGATGGTGATTGTGCCCTGTTCGGGCGGCGGAGCGGACGCGGCAAGCTGCAATCGCGGCGTTACGGTGGAGGCCTTTGTCCAGAACAAGGATATTGGCTTTGTGAAAGTCGGCCAGCGCGTGGCGGTGAAACTCGAAGCGTTCAACTTCACCGATTACGGGCTAATTGAAGGCAAGGTCACCACTATCAGCCGCGACGCGATCGACCAGAGCCAGCAGCCTGCGGGCAGCGTCAAGGACGCGAACGGCCGACCGATCCAGCCCGGCCTCGTCTATGCCGCGAAGGTCGAACTGGCCTGCGGTGCCAAAGATCCCGCACGCCATCCGCTGTGCGACCGGGTGCAGCCGGGCATGTCACTGCAAGCCGAGATCAAGACCGGCAGGCGGCGGATCATCCAGTACCTGCTTTCGCCGATTAGTCAGGCGCTGAGCGAAGCCGGTCGGGAGAAATAGCTGATGCATGCTTACGAATATCGTTACAAAACAATTGATTTTGCAAAACGTTGGTCTAACCTCAGCGAGCAATCAGTCAAGGGGGTGCGTTCATGGGGTTGAAAACTCAAAGTAAAATTAATCTGGCGTTATCTCAGTCGCGCAATGAGTGCGCGGACTAAAGAGGTACCGATGAGGCTAAAATGACGAAGAAAGCTCATCAGTTGGCGAGGATGGTGGCGGTGTGAATTCAGTCATGATCAGGAAACCTGAGACAAAGTTAGGTAGGCTATTTCTGCTATCAGCACTCTGTCTCGCAGGACTTTATTTGGTATGGGCTACTGTACTTGGGTTGTTTTTGATCGAACCCGCAAAGCATCGCCTACAGTTTGCATTTTTCTATGCCTACCCGATGGCGATCGAAATGGCAGCATCGGAAATTGAGGCACGATCCGCCTTTTGCCGCAAATCCGTTGATAAAAGTGAGTGCGATTCGCTGTCGGCAAGTGATTTGCAGGAACATTTAATGAGCAATCGCTACACTCTAAATGAGCCGAAAAATAATTCAATTTCTCGAGATATTATGCCGGCGTTTGTCTCGGGCAATCTTCTCTGCCGGCCAATTGCGAAATCATTGTCAATAAGTTGTCTCTCTTCATATGCCGGCAAAGGTCCGCATGGTGAAGAGTTTTTCCTATGTGATCGAAAACGGGGAAGTTGTTTCTTCCCCGAATTGGCTGGAGTTCAATATCCCTATGGCTGATCCGAATCTAACGCTCGAAACTGCCCTAGCCAACTTTCTATTCTACACAGAAGATGAGAACAGGCAGATTGGGGTTTTTCCGTCGTCAATTGAGATTACGGCCAGCCAGATAGCATCATTTCGCCGGTGGTTCACCACGCTGTGGCAGAGTGAGTCGTTCCGTGCGAAAGTGGCGGAACTCGTTGCACAAGGGCCAGTTTTTGTTTCGGGCGCTGATTTTAAGGGTAGAATTGCCGATCGTGCTGACGCGCAGGCAGACGGCCGTCTAATCTCAATTGACTTCTCGGAAATCGGCAACGTGGCCTGGATAAATTCCCGGGGTGTTGTGATATCCAGCCGTCCTGAATTGGTGCTCGCCCACGAACTGATCCATCTTGGTGCGGATCGCAATTCGAGCGGGCCGCCCGATCCGGATTTTTCCGAAAGTAGCGCCCCTATCGGCCCCTTGGATTTTGACTACGATGGACCAGCGGTAGACTTTCAAAACAAAGTGGCTCGAGAGATTGCCGAGTTTGGAGAGGATAGTACTCGGATTTCATACTGGGCTGGGTTTTTCGATGATTTCGTCGGAACCGGTAGCGCCGATTTCTACCTCGATGTCGGCCAAGCATTGGCTCGCAATCCAATCAATGCAGACGATGTCCGAAATATTGATATAGTTAGATTTGGCGCTGTAGCCGGCGCTTTGCGGACGTTCGGGCTAGGTACAGCTGACAGACCAGATGTCCTCGACACATCCCAGCGGCAAGATTCATCGAACGACCTTCTCTTGGGGTTTGGCGATGGCGATACGCTCAAGTCGGGCGCCGGTGATGACGTTCTCCACGGGTTCACTGGGAGTGACATACTGAACGGCGGTGACGGAAACGACTTGCTCTTTGGTGGCGAGCATAATGATATCTTGGACGGTGGAGCTGGTGACGATGTAATTATCGCCGGTGATGGCGAAGACACGATCATCGGGGGCCGTGGGGTAGACTTCATAGATGGGGATGGTGAGAGCCCAATTTCTACGGCCCTCGGCTTTGGCGCCAACGATACGCTCACATATGCCGATGCCGACTTCCATATAGTCATAAGATTCAGAGAAGGTGAGCAAACACCCAATGGCCAAGGTAACAGGTCGTCGCTTGAGATCATAAACCGCGAGGGCGATGGCTCTGCGGCAATGACTATTGGAACCGATACCGTCCAGAATGTCGAGTCTATTATTGGCAGCTCCTTTGCCGACGTCATCCAGCTCGATCGCAACACACGAGCAGGCGATCTGACCAACGTAAAGATCGACCTCGGAAATAATGATAGCTCACCTGGCTTTATTGACTCTGTTAATGCCAGAGACTTCGGTGGCCAATTAAAATTTGATCTTCGCAACAAATCAAATCAGATAATTTCCGGCGGAAGTTTGCTACTAGTTGCCAAAGGCGTATCGGCGGCAGTGGGCACAGATGGCGAAGATGAGTTTTTTGGTGGAATTTTTCTAGAGGGTGGCGCTGGACCTGATAAGTTTTTCGCAAGTGACGAAACTAGAGTGATTTTTACAGACACGCGAACCGAAGGCGGCATGATCGTCGACAACAGTAGGGATGAGGTGAACCTTGTAGGTAGAGAAGTTACTGTCTTTGCTGGAAGAAATGACGACGTAAGAGGAAATTTGAGGGGTGCGAATATAAAAAGGGTTGATAATTTTGCCCCACAAGTAACTCAAGTGACCGCGTCTGGCCCAATTTTCGGAGCGCTATTTTCTGTAAGATTCGAAATCCCCAGCTATGGTTTTTTACTTACTGGAGGAACTGAGGAAGAAGCAGGTAGTAATTCGTACATATCGGCAGATGGAACGACCTATGTTTTGCAAGGCAGCGATCTTTTAGTCAGCTATGATGGTGGAAGTTTAACCGTCGGTGATTTTCGCAATGGTCTTGCCGGAATTCGCCTTATCGATGCCGAGGACGATGATGACGATGGAAATGGCGGCGATGGAAATGGCGGCGATGGAAATGGCGGCGATGGAAATGGCAATGACGAGGATGGTGGTGGTGGCCGTCCCGATTTCGATCCTGCCGAGCGCAACAGGGATCCATTGATCATCGATCTTGACGGGGATCGCAACGTTATCACCGCACGCCGAGAAGTAGCCGCCTATTTCGATCTGGACAATGACGGGTTTGCGGAACGCGTTGCTTGGTCAGGAGCAAACGACGGGTTCCTCGTTCGGGACCTTAACGGCAATGGAACGATCGACAGCGGCAATGAAATGTTCGGGACCGGGGCCGTCGAATTTAGTGGCGGAAACTTCGAACGATTCGGTGAGGATGGCTTCATCGAACTCGCACTGCTCGACAGCAATTTCGACGGCTTCATTACTGCCGCCGACGCCCAGTTTGGCGAGCTAAAGGTCTGGATCGATGCGAACCTTGATGCTGTCACCGACGAGGGCGAGCTCGTCACGCTTGATGACCTCGGAATCGTCTCGATCAGCTTGCAGACCTTCGCTTCGGACCATATCGCGATTGTCGGGGATACCTCCTTTATCACGCGCGCTTCGACGGTCGGTTTTGCTGATGGCAGCACGACGGCTGTTTACGACGCTTATCTATCGATCGACCAGTTCGATTCGCGCGAGCGACTGGACGATCTCGCCATTGACCCACGCGTCGCCGACCTGCCGTTCCTATTGGGATCGGGCAATGTGTCGGACCTTGATATCGCAATGAGCCGCGATGCGGGGCTCGCGGAGTTGGTCCGTGAACTCGCCGAATTGGACATTGCCAACGCGCACCAAATCCTTGCCAAAACTCAGCAAATCGTTCTGCGCTGGACCGGAGCGGACCAAATTGCGCCGGACTCTCGCGGCCCCAACGTCACCGCCCAGTGGCTTCACGCTCTGGAGGCTGTCACAGGCGAAGACTTCTCCCAGCGCTTTATTGGAGCTAATCCCAGAGCCGATGCGGGCACTGCAATCACCCGCGAGTGGCAACAATTCATTGCGCGTACGGCAGCGAGACTGGTCGGCCAGACGGATCTTGGTCAAGCACTCACACCTGGCCTTTCCTTTGCTGCGGCTGCGTTCTTCACAGTGTCCGGCGATACGAACTTTGCCAGCGTGGTGTCCAATCTCGCAGCCAACGCCCCAAGCGAGCGGGGAAAGGCGATTTCCTACTGGGCGGGCGCGATAGCGATTTTGCGGCAATATCGTTCGCAATTCGAATTGGTCGGGTCGGAGTTCGAGTCGCTAATAGATGCGGCGTTGTCGGATGCCGGCGTGGGCTTCACAGCGCGCGAGCTCGGCAACGTGCTGATCGCGTCGCAGGGCGAAGAACATGTGGTGGGCCAAAGCCTGGCTATTGGGGTAGACGATCTGATCTTGCTCTCAGCCGGCGCGACGGGGGTCAAGGGCGGAACGGGCGATGACGTATTCGTTGCAGCGCGAGGCACCCTGGGCGCCTCGATCCTTGGAGGCAGAGGGCTCGACACGCTCTTGCTCGCAGATCATACGGCATCCCAGATCTCCGCCACTCTGGTGACCGAGGAAGGCCGGACGTTCGCCGAGATTAGTGGCGATGCGGGGGATTTAGATGTCAGGGTCGAACTCGACCTAAGGTCCGATGACGTTGGCAGCGATATTGAATTCATCGCATTCGCGGATGGAAGCAGAATTGAGCTGCTTGAACTGTTCGGGGCCAGTCAGCTGGGTTCGGGCATCGTTCTCGGTGATCAGTCTATTGAAATAATAGAAGGTTCGGCAGTCGACGAAACCCTGATTGGCATCGGTGGCAGTAACACTTACCGTTGGGGGGCAGGTTTCGGCAACGACCGGGTTGTTGACCGAGGGGGAAGCGATGATCGCGTCATCATCGATGCCGACCTCGCCGAGGTATCGATCAGTCTCGATTCATCGGAAGGGTTTTCCGATGTCGTGATCGAAGTTACAAGCACCGGCGAAACGTTGAGAGTTCGCGGTCAGCGGTCCAGCCCTAGCGGGGTTATTGAGTCATTTGAGTTCCGTGACCGGACCCTTTCGCTCGCTGAGCTCGATGCCATATTCAATACCGGTGGCTCTGGCGATGACCTGATCACCGGCTCGGTACGCGGCGACCAGATTAGCGGAGGAGCAGGAAACGATATTCTGCGCGGCGGCGCTGGAATCGACAACTACCTATTTTCGTCCGGTTGGGGCGAAGACCGCATTTTTGAAGAGAATGCGGGCAACACTGTTACGTTCGGTGCTGGCATTGAAATCGGCGATATCACTGCCGAGCGTGGCGGTGACGACAGTCTCGTTCTGCGCTCCGCCACCGGCGATCTGTTGACCATCTTGGGTGGCCTGCGCGCGCCCGTTGTTTCGTTGTTCCTGTTTGCAGATGGCTCGTCAAAGCAACTTACCGAATTCATCGCCGAACTGAGCGACCTGCCCTCGGGCGTGGTTCAGGGAACTCCGAACGACGAAACGCTAACGGGATCAAGCGCTTCCGAATCCTTGATCGGAGGCGGTGGTCGCGATACCTACTTCGGCAACGGCGGCACTGACTTCTACGAGATCAACGGTCCGCTCTCCGTCGTCAACGGAAGTAGCGTCGGCATCGACACGGTACTCGCCCCTGTCGGCGTATCGCTGTCGGACCTGAGGATCGACGAAAACTTCGGCTTCTTCGGAAACTCGGGTTTCAACATCCGCTTCGTCCAGAGCAATATCGGAATCCGTGCCGACTCGCAAATCGATTTCCTTTCATTGCGCAACGGGGGCTTCGTCGATTTTAACAGCGTTGGGCAAACCGTTGGCGATGCAAGAGACAATTTCCTCTATCAATTTGGCGACTCATCGGTAACCTTCGCGCCTGGAGCAGGCGACGATGTGATTATTGGCAGCAGTTCCTCTTCGAGCCGCGAGCGTTACGATTTTGAGGTCGGGTTCGGAAGCGACATAATCTACGATCTAGGCGGCTTCGAAACGGTTCGGTTCCTCAGCCCCGAACTATCAGCGGAAAATGCCACGTTTGATCGGATCGACAACAATCTTGTGATCTCTTTCACAAGTGGCGATCGCCTTACGGTCGAGGGGTATTTCTGGAGACATTTGTATGAGCAAAGCCAAAACTTTGGCGGCCGAGCCTCAGGCACAATCGAGAATATTTTCTTCGGCGGTGTGAGCAACGCTTTCTTCTCCTCCGTCAGCATTCGCTCGCAAATTTCCTCGCAGACCGATGGCGATGACTGGGTGCTCATCGGAAGTGGGATTGGTTCTTCGCGTGACGGTGGAGCCGGCAACGACATTCTGGCGGGTGGTACGGAGGACAATTTCTACGTCTTTGGGCGCGGATACGACAACGACATCATCAAGGATGATGGCGGCTCGCGGGACCAAGTCCGCCTCATCGGCATCGAACTGGCGGACATATCCGTCTCGCGCGATGCGATTGATCCTTACTCGGTGGTGCTCACGGTAAACTCGACCGGCGACACCCTGACCATAGACGGAACACCCCAAGACGGTTTTCTGCCCGACTGGCATATCTTAAGCGACTTCCGCGAATGGGGCATGACAATTGAGGAATTCAGATTTGATTCCGAGACCGTCAGCGGTGCCGTGATCATCGACCTCGCGCTTGCTTCGTCCGCTAGCGATGGCGACGACACGATCCTTGGATTGAACTCGGAGGGCACGATCAACGGCGGCCGGGGCAATGATCGGATCGACATTGGCAATGGGCGCGAACGCATCGTTATCGGTCCTGATGGCGGCCATGACGTGATCCGGTTCAGCGGTGACGGGTCCCAACCCGGTCGCGGCGGCGCTCCCTTCCACGTCGAATTTTCGGGCATCGAGCGCGAGGATCTGGTGTTCATCGAGGTCAACGAGGTAGATGGTATCGTTGGTCGGCATTTGCGGATTATCGCCGGGGATAGTTCGGCGACAATTGTCAACGGCCTCGATGCGCGCTTCAATCAATTCGGCAATGAGGTGGGTTTTGACTCGCGGTTCCAGATTTCAGCCGACGATGGAGCTTTTGGCTTTGGTGGCTTTGATTTCGACAGCTCGATCATCATTCCTACTGGACGAATTTCGTCTCTGACTCAGGGCACCGACGGCGTTGATTTCCTCCAGGCGGACCCATCGGTGCTGAACGTTGTGATCGATCCGCTCGCCGGGGATGACGTGATTTTCGGCAGCACGTCGCAAGACCGGGTCATTTTCGATGTCGGCTATGGCGTAGATCGTTACCTATCCAATGGCGGCTCGTTGACGGTCGAAGTCGGCGACGGGCTGACCGGGAGCGATATCGCGCTTGCATGGTCGCAGAGCGAGCCCGGACTAATCGAGC
Organism: Porphyrobacter sp.; assembly: GCA_021732945.1. Classification (GTDB taxonomy): domain Bacteria; phylum Pseudomonadota; class Alphaproteobacteria; order Sphingomonadales; family Sphingomonadaceae; genus Erythrobacter. The sequence goes on along the minus strand of JAKFWB010000256.1, from coordinate 15,676 downwards.
TTTCGATCATCGGCACGCAAGACCGTCTGCTATTCGACCCGGAGGTTCTCGATCGGATACTTGTCGGCGGCGAAGTTCTCACCACCTTCGATCTCACGACATTGCCAACGTTAAGCGTCGATCCTGATGGCGAGATCACCGCGCAGCCGAGCGCTGAGAGGATCATCGCGACCGGAGGCAGCGCCTCGATTGTAATCGGCGCGATTTCAGGTGCTGATTTCATCGAGGATGCCCGGTTTGAGGCCGCGGTGGACGGGACCGACGATCTTACCGATTGGTCACCAAACACCCTCATCATCGAAGGCGTCTCGGACGTAGATCAATTGCGCTTCCTCATCGAGGACCGCGATCCCGCCACGCTTATCATCGAGAAACCGAACGGCGAACGGATCACACTTACCAACCAGTTCGGCCTCGGCTTGCCTGAGTTTGTAGAAGGCCTCCGTTCGCCTGATCTCGATGGCGACGGTACGCCAGATTGGGACCGCATCGATTTTGATAATGATGGCACACCTGACTTCGCCGTACTCGATACCAACGCTGACGGTGTTCCTGACTGGCTGGACGCTGATTATGATGGTGACGGGGCCAGCGATTGGATCGATGTCGCAAATGCAAAAGCAATCTTCGCCGGGGGCGATGTCTTTGCCCAAGACTTCGATCTGGACGGCAATTTCGACAGTTACTTCTTTAGCTTGGCCAATAGTGTCTTCTCGGCGCGCGATATCAATGGGGATGGTATCGCCGACGAATACAGCGAGGACGAACTCGTATGGACACCTGCTCCGACCAACTTGTCCGGCGAGGTTGATTGGTCGTTGCTCGACCTCGATGGTGACGGGATTGCCGACCTCCAAGGCTTTGCCGATGGCACCGGGCCGACTTGGTTACGTGGGTTTGATCCCCAGGTTGGCAATCCAGATTGGTCTGTCACCGTATATGGGGAACTGAGCAATGCCGAAGGTGACTTCATCGCTGAGCGTTTTATTGATCTCGCCACAGGTGCGACAGATTATGTTGTCTTCGGCAGAGACTCTGTCTTCGTTCCGCCCTTCTTCTTTGCTCCGGGAACGAACTACCTCGCTCGCGACGTCGATGGTGACGGCGCTGTCGATCTGGTTGGCTTCGATTCGGATGGCGACGGGCAACCCGACTCAGCACTTGATCAATCGAGCCGCGCGGTCTTTGCATCGTTTGTTCTGCGCGATACCAGTTCGCCTTTCGGTGATGAATTCACCTTGTCGCTCGCCGATATCCTTGAACGCATCGAATTCGTAAGCGCGCCGCAAGAGACATTTGTCGATCTGGATGCTTTGCGACCTATCGCAACCAACCAGTCGGACAACCTGCTTCTCGGTACGGCTGATGAACTTGACAGCCTCGGCGGTGATGATGTGATTACCAGCTACGGCGAGGGCGGCACCTTCCGCTGGTCCGCCGGGGATGGCAATGATGTCTTCCGCAGCACGCTTCGCTTCCCTCTGCGCGCGTTCGGTTCGTTTGACGATCAGGGAACCGATCTTGATACGATCCGGTTCGAAGGCATTCTCGACCCTGCGCAGCTGCGCTTCACTGTCTCTACCAACGATCCTTCGGACCTCGTTGTCGAGATTATTGCCACTGGCGAACGGCTGACGATTGAGGGGCAGCTTGGTCCGCAACAAGGCAGCCAGGAATGGAGCCCGCCCGTCGGCCGCTTTGTATTTGACGGCGGCCTTGAGCTGACTGGTGGTGAGGTCGCCGCCCGCGTCTTCTCCACCGGCATCGTGATCGAGGAGGGCGTGCAGCGCACAGGTGTGACCGGCGGCCTGCTCGACGCTGGTGCCGGAGCTGTAGGCGAGGACACCCTGCTCGGCGGACCGGGCGACGACATCTACCGCTTTGGCCGCGACTACGGCGAAGACACGATCCGCGATGCGGGCGGCACCGACACAGTCCACTTCGGCCCCGATATCACGCCGGACGACCTGTTCTTCTCGCGTATCGGCGAAAACGGCGAGGACTTGCTGGTCGAGGTGCTTGGGCTCGATCGTCTGGCGCTGACCATAACCGGCCAGTTTGCGGGCAGCGGAAGCCGGATCGAGTTGTTTTCCTTTGAGGACGGCTCGCGCCTGACTGCTGCCGACGTCCAGCGCTTCATCCTCGACGTGGCTGAGACCGGGGGCGACGACACGATCAACGGCTTCCTCACCGACGATATCATCCGCGGCGGGCGCGGCAACGACGTGCTGAGCGGCGGCGGCGGCAACGACCAGATCTTCGGCGGAGAAGGGAGAGACCAAGCCCTCTTCACCGGCGCGAGCGACGAATATGTCATAACGTTCGACGGCGAGACAACAACGGTGACCGATACGGTCGCGGGCCGTGACGGGGTAACGCGCCTGCAATCGATCGAGGATCTGGTGTTCCGCGGCGACAGCAGCACGACGCAGCTTGTACCGAAAAACGTCGCGCCCACCGCGAGCGGTCTCTCCTTGCAGGTTGATGAGGACGCAACGCTTCTCGTCAATGCGGCGACACTGCTGGCAGCCGCGAGCGATTCCAATGGCGACAGCCTGAGGATTGTTAGTGTCAGCGAGGCATCGAACGGACAGGTGTGGATCGGCGTTGACGGCAATGTCCGCTTCCTGGCGGATGCCGACTTCTCCGGCGACGCCGGGTTCGATTTCTCGGTCAGCGACGGCAATGGCGGCATAACGACCGCGCGCGCATCGGTATCGGTGATCGGTTCAAACGATGCGCCACGTATCGCCATTTCCTCGCGTACCTTCACGACCTTCGAAGACAATCCAATCGACTGGGTTCTGCCTGCGGGGTCGATATCCGATCCCGACGGCGACGCACTGACAATCTCAGCGCGGCTTTCCTCAGGTGACCCCCTTCCGGACTGGCTGATCTTCGACGGAAGCCGCTTCACCGGGACGCCGCCTTCAGATTTCAACGGGACTATCGACATCGAGCTGACCGCCGAGGATGGCAGTGCAATTGCCTCGACGTCGCTCCAGATAGAAATCTTGCCCATCAATGATGCGCCGCGTCAGGTCAACGAGCTTCCAGACCGAGAGCTTCGTCCCGGCGAAGCCTTTGCCTTCACGCTTCCCACTGATGCGTTCTTTGATGTCGAAGGCGATCCAATCTCATTCGAGGTTGTCGCTGGAGACGGTGGCACCCTGCCCACCTGGATCACGCTCGACGGACTAAACGTCTCCGGCACGGTGCCTGAGGGCCTCATCGATCCTGTGCTCTTCGCCCTAATCGCTAGCGATGGAGCGGCCGCCAATCTTGCAACCTTTGCCATTGTCCCGGTGCTGAATACAGGACCGCAAATCGGTATCCCGCTTCAATCGATCTCGAGTGATGAAGACGAGCTCTTCAGTTTCACGCTTCCTGCGGATGCATTTGTTGACGCTGACGGCGACACCCTTTCGCTTTCTGCCGCGCTTGCGAATGGTGATCCCTTGCCCATTTGGCTGAGCTTCGACAACGCAACCTTCAGCGGCGTACCGCCGCAAGACTTTAGCGGGTCGCTCGAAATCGTGGTGTCGGCAAGTGACGGTCAGCTGAGCGCATCTCAAAGCCTTACTGTCACGATCGATCCGGTTAACGACGCGCCAATTGTGGTTGCACCTCTGGGCGATGTCACAGTCCAAGGTGGCGAAGCTCTTTCCATCAACCTTGGTGACGGAACTTTTGGCGATGTGGATGGCGATACGCTGACCTTCTCAGCTAGCCTCGCCGATGGATCGGCGTTGCCTGTCTGGCTGAGTTTCGACGGCACATCCTTTACTGCTGCAAGTGTGCCTCTGTTAGCTCAGCAGCTACAAGTTATCGTAACGGCTTCGGACGGCTTGCTCACTGGATCCGATGAGTTCCTTCTAACCGTAGAAGCGGGCAACACCCCTCCCATAGCCAATGACGATGGTGTGTTTTTCACTACCAGCAATAGGGCGTTGGTAGTCAGTCCGGATAGTCTGCTTGCCAATGACAGCGACCCGCAAGGGGGAGCGCTTCAGATCACCGGAGTCCAGAACGCCGTTGGCGGCGAGGTACGCTTCGATGCCGATGGAAACATTGTCTTCACCCCTGATGCCGTTTTTGTCGGAAATGCCAGCTTCACTTATACGCTGTCTGACGGGGAGCTTGCGTCCGAAGCGGTGGTGAGCGTCACGGTTGATCCCTCGGACCAATTTGATGGCTTCCGTCAGGGCAACAATAACGCAAACCTGCTGTTCGGATCACTGTTTGGCCGCAACCGTATCTTTGGTGCAGGCGGCAACGACATCATTACTGGTGGACTGAACAATGATGAACTTGCCGGCGGTGATGGCGATGATGTGATCTTCGGCCTGCTTGGCAATGACAATCTCTGGGGAGGTCAGGGCAATGATCAACTCTTTGGCGGACTGGGCTATGATCGGGCGTTCTTCTCTGGCAGCCGCAGCACTTATCAGATTGTGACATCGGGCGGAGCGTTCCGGATCACCGATACCGCTCCCGGGATCGACGGAGATGATGGCGTTGATCAATTGTTCTCAATCGAACAGCTGGTCTTCAAGGGAGGGGAAACGCTCAATATTGCCTCGCCCATTATTCTCGATCTGGATGGCAACGGCATTGAAGCGATCTCGGCTGCGGACAGCAATGCGCGGTTCGATCTCGATGGTGATGGTTTGGCCGATGACACAAGCTGGATCGGTGCTGGAGATGCGTTTCTCTACCTTGATCGGGACGCCAACGGTACGGTTTCGGGCGTCGAAGAGTTAAGCTTCGTCGACGACTTGCCCGACGCGGCCACTGATCTTGCGGGACTTAGAGCCTTCGACAGCAACGGGGACGGCATTCTTGATGCGCGCGACGAGCGTTTTGCCGATTTCGGCGTGTGGCGCGATGCCGATGGCGATGGCGCCGTGGACGAGGGTGAGACCGCCAGTCTGGCGACTGTCGGCATCCGGTCGATCAACCTGAACGGAACCCCGGTCGAAGCCGTGACCGAGTTCGGTGAGGTCGCGATCGCGAATACCGGCACCTTCACACTCACCAACGGCACAACCCGCACCTTTGCCGACGCGGCGCTGACCTATTTCTCGGCAGCAACCAACCTGCCGTCGCTTGGGGTCACGCACTACGACTTTGGCCGCAAAGCTTCGAAATACCGTATCAGCGCAGCCGGAGGCGCACTCACTGTTGCGCCAAAGAACGCAGGGTCAGGAAGGGATCCGCTCGCAGGGCAATTGGGCGCCAATTCGATCCTGAGCTTCCGCGGTCGTGACTATGGAATGTTCGCACCAATTGTTCTCGATCTCGACGGCGACGGTATCGAACTGGTCAGCCGCAAGAAATCCCGCGCAAGCTTCGATTATGGCGGCGACGGAGCGGAAGACGACACGGGCTGGATCGGCCGCGATGACGGCTTCCTTGTCATCGACCGCAACAATGACGGCCTCATTACCGAAGCATCCGAACTCTCGCTCGCAAGCGAGGACGAAGACGCGCGTAGCGGACTCGAGGGGCTAGCGCGGCTTGACAGTAATGGTGACGGCGTGATCGACAATCGCGATGCGCGCTTCAGCGAGCTGCGCGTCTGGCAGGATCGCAATGGCAATGGTCGGACTGATGCAGGTGAACTGCGCTCACTCGAAGAGGCGGGAATTGTCGCGAGCAATCTAACCACCATTACGCCAACTCAGGCTCAGGTGAAGCTTGATAGAAATGTGATTGCTGCCACTACCACGTTCGTGCGGGCCAATGGCACCACGAGCACGGCCGCTGACGTGTCGCTGGCCTATCGACCGGTTTCGGCCCGAAATGTTGCCGCGACTAGCTTCACTCCGCGCCTCGACCGCTTCGGAACGGATATCTTCAGGTCATCATTCTGGGAAACCGGCTTTGAGCGTGAAGCGCTGCTGCCGTCGGTAGACGAACTGGCCACCATGCTCGGCAGGGCCGATCCGGCAGGCGTAACTGACATATTCGACCGCATATCGGCGGCTGCAGCGGCTCCCCCGATGCCATTGGCGCAGCAGGTCACGATCGTGCCTCAGGTAACCGAGGCTTGGCCTCTGCCGCCACGCGTGTTTGATCCGGCCTCGCTCTATTTCTCGATGTACGATTTGGCAACTCAGGCCACCTGGCGTGGCGGAGTTGGCGAACTGGTTGAGGTTGGCGCACTGACTGTGATGCCGGTTGAAGCTGGGCAGATTGCTGATGTCTGGCAGTTTGACGATGTTGCTTCAGCCAAACCGGTTGCTGCTAATGTGGCCGAAAATGTTGACCAGGTCACACCCGATACCTTGACGGACGAAATCCCTGCTGTCCCAAGCGAACCCCGGCGGTTGCTGGATCGGTCTGGGCACGAGTTCTGGGGCGGTCCTGAGTGGGTTGGCAGCTTGCTGGCTCCGGAAGGGTCGAGCGAAGCAACACAGCCTTCCGTCGTGGCTCTGCCGGTTGCGTCGTCGAATTTGCCCGATGCCCAAAACGAGGTGACGCCGCCCAAGCCGGCGCAGGCCGCGGTGATCGATCCGCCAGAGGCCTTGGCAGATACGGAGGTCGCCATCGCACCTCCGACCGCTGCGCAGGAAGATCGTCCCCGTCTCGACCCCGCACAGCACGAGCTGTGGGGTGGGCCACTGCGTGTCAGCTTCATTCCGACGCCAGATGACGGCGAAGGGGCTGGCTCAACCGTCGAAGCGCCAGCTTCCAAGGCTTTGCATGGACCGCTAGATGCAGAAATCGCGCGTAAGCTGGCGATGATCCGGCAGGATTTGAGCACCTTCGGCGCGACAGGAGTGGGCGAGATCGAACGGCTTCGCCAACTCCCGGCGCAAGCGATGGATATTTTCGCATGACATCAGGCATGTGAATGGGCTGCATGCAGGGGCTGAACTGGTCCCAACCTCCGTCCGGAGGTGCTTGACGGGCATGCGCTTCGGGTTTTCTGCGCCCATCCGTCTGCGGAGGATGGGCGAGAAACGGACGGGGCTTTGCCCAGGGCGTTTGCTGGTTCGTTAGCAACAAATCACGGCTTGGCGTTGATCGTGCTATTCATCATCAAAAAGTGTCCGGTGAGCGATCCCTATCTGATCACGTCCTCATTTCCTTGACCGCAGTTACTGGATTGGCGATCTTATGCATCTAAGCAGGCGGTGGTAAGTTGCGTGGACACTCTGCATCGGCGTAACAGCCTAGGGTACATCATCGGCCCGAGGACCCGTTCATCGGGTCCTGAAATCGTGTGGGGGCGGTCTTCGGACGGATCGCTTATTCACATCACTGAGGCGCAAAGCGGCGCAGTTGATTCTATACGATGTGAATGCGGAGAGCCCTTGATTGCCAAAAAGGGGCACCGGCTAGCCCATCACTTCGCTCATGCTTCTGGCTCACGCTCGATGTGTAAGGTAGCCAGGATAAGCGCAGTAGCCTCTTTCGTCACTCAGACGGTTCGGAACGGCAAGGTCCGATTGCCGATCTTGAAGGGTGCATTCAGGTATGTGGCGTTGGAAAATGTCTCTGTCGATACTTTCGGAGAAAGTATCGGGTACAGATCCTCATTGGCAGGACACCCTAATCGATCATTAACGATTTTTATCAAGCTGACGCGCGGTCAGTCGATACCTAGCGTGCAGCAGGTTGAGGAGGGTGGGGAATCTTCGTTCGTCATCGACTTATCCAAGTTTACGAACGGTAGCGACGAACTCCTTCGCGCAGCCATACTTAGATCGGCGCAGCGATTTTGGCTCTTCAATCGGGCGTGGCCTAGCGCGGTGGAAGATGAGGCTAGATTTAACAGAGGGATAGTTGGACGCATACGCGAACAGTTACCGCCACTCTCTCGGTCTCCATTGCGAGGGGCCAGCCTAACATTGCCTGGCTCGCCTCCGGGAAAGGACAAACCGCCGATCAGCGACGTCGAGTGGCAAACACTACCGGCAAGCGAATTGCGTCGCCGTCTTTTCGGCAATAAATACGAACGCAGGCAGCGCCCATAAACCTGCAGACTTTTTCGTGGATTATTAAGATAGTCGTGCCGCTTAGGTAGCGCGGGGCGACATTCGATCAGATTTAAGAGCTTCGCTTGTTCTGAAATTCTTTGCCGATCCGTCGGCCATTGACAAGAAAGCCCCGGATTGTCCGGGGCTTTCTGCTTACGGGTCTCGGCTTAGCCTAGCGGACGCCGAACCGCTCCATGAACCAATTCCACATGTTGACCTCCTGTTGGCACGCAAGTGCTAACAGGCATGGTTAACATGTTCTTAGCGGTTTGCAACGGTTATGCAGCGGCACGCTTTCCGCTTAGGTCCAGAAGCAATTCGTTGATCGGCATTGCAGCTGCGAAGTAGTACCCTTGAGCGTGGTCGCATCCCATCTCGGTGAGGAGCTTCACCGTGTCGGCATCCTCGACCCCCTCTGCTACTGCCCGTCGACCCAGTGAGTGCGCGATGTCGATCGTCGCCTGCACAACTGAGCGGCTTTCAGCCGAACTCAGCATATCGCCAATGAATGTGCGGTCTATCTTCACCTCTGTGCCTGGGATGCGTTTGATGTAGCTAAGAGCCCCTTGTCCTGTGCCGAAATCATCGATCGAAAGTTGGATACCGAATTCACGCAGTGCCGCCATCACTGCCGCTACGCGGCGGTCATCCAGTGGTGCAGTCTCCGTGACCTCGAGGATGATTTTGTCGGCCGGGACACGGTGCTTCGACATGAGGAACGTCATGTCATAGATCAGCTGGACCCGCGTCAGCGCAACCGCAGACATATTGATCGCTATGTGGAAATCCGGGTTTATGTGGCGTGCCAGCCTGGCGCCGGCAAGCGCAGTATCGATGACATATATCGTGAGGTCGTCGATCCGTTTGTGAGTTTCGGCCATGGCGATGACATGCTCAGGGGGAATCGCTCCGTGCAAAGGGTGCGTCCAACGCAGCAGAGCCTCGGCCCCGATTGTTCGCCCGGTCTTCAAGTCGATTTTGGGCTGATAGGCGATCTGAACGCTGTTCCGAGCCATAGCCTCATCTAGGTCGGACAAGAGCGAGAGCCGCTTGTCGCGCTGCTCCAGATATTCTGAGTCGGCAACGATGGCATGTGTGCCGGCATGGAGAGCATCTTCAGCGGACTGGATGGCTGTCGCGATCCGCGATCGCATGTTTGCTTCCCAGTTTTCGTCGACGCCGATATGTGCTGCGATATCGACCGTTGCACCTGCATGGCCCACTCCGGTCCGGAACAGCGCATGAAGGCCTTCAAGGTGGTCGCTCAAGTCATTCGGCTGAAGTTTTGGCCGCAGCCAGACGATAGTGTCCTTATGGAACGCAAATTGAGCCCCTGTCTCCGTGGCTGAAAGCCGTTTGATCGCCTCCTCTATGAACGTCGTAATCACCCGGTCGGATGAATTTCTAGTGATGAATGAGAATTCCCTGATCTTCAGAGCGAAAACGCTTATGCCCTTGTCAGGTTGCAGTTGCTCGAGCGCTTCTACCCGCAGGCACCCGGTCGTCTCATCAAACATCTTTTGAGCGAGACGATCCAGTCTGACCGCTCCGATGCCAAGGCACAAAATCGCTGGGAAAACGTCAATTCCGACCGATATGTAATCTAGGCCGAGCGGCACGGTGATGAGGATAGCGATTGCCGCAGCGCTTACCCTGCGGCTTGGCTTTATCTGCCTCGCCTGCCAAAGCAGTACTGCTGCCGAGAAGAGGAGGGCGGGCATCCAGCCAATGTCCACCGGAACACCCTCGCGCAGAGTGTGTGCCCCAAGGGCATGAAAGTACACCCCTGGAACCTTCGCTCCCAACGGCTCATAGTGCATGTCACTCGTGCCGGTGAAGGTTTGTCCTACGACAACATTCGCGTTCTCCAGCGTGCTACGCTCGACGCGCCCTTGGAGAACATCGATGTAGCTAACCCGTTTGATCGAATGAATATCGATTCCAAAGTCGAGTCGGTACTCCTTTGCCGGCCCCTCATATTCCGCGAGACCCGCAGAAATTGACGGTATGGTCTTCCCCTCGAAGAAGGACTCGGTTGGGAAGCGATACCCAAGGTTAAATGGTGCAGACTGCCCCTCCATAGATGCAAGCTTACCACTTCGCTTGAATTGGTCGCTTGGTATGAGCGCTGCGTAATCATTCACCCCCTCATCTATTGGGGGCGCTACCGCGATGTATGTTTCTGGGTTTCGTCTCAACGCGGCCGCGAAAGCAGCGTCCGATGCTTTGTTAGTCGGGTCAGCGTAGGCTTTGTCGAAGAACACGCGTGTTGCACCGGCTTCGAACAGCCGGTCGATCAGCTCGGCGTCCTGTTCCCGGTCAGGGACGTCGGCCTGAAGTTCATTGAGGGTGGCATCATCGATCGTGACGACCACGATATCACTCGGTGCCTCGTGCGAGCGGATTTCGGCCCTGACTGCACGGTACACGTCTTCGGCCGGTAAGCCGAGCTCGATGAGGCCCGCGATCATTCCGATGCCGATGGCCATTGCGACGATCTTCATCGGTTTTGATGCCCAAAACTGTACGCCACCCTTCGCGCTGGGCTTACCGATGCGCCTCTGAATCAGAACATCTCTGTACTTGCGGCGTAGCCACCGCACTGCTGAAACTCGTTTCACGACCGCTGCTCCGGATTGCCGCTTCGCGGCTCCAAATTTATCGGCGGCGAGCATAACTAACAGATATCGAATAATTCTTAACGCGGTCTCTGGGTCGTATTACCGCCGTTCGTGCGAGTGACAGAGCCCTTCTATCGACCACCGGCACCTCGATGCAGTTGACCTTTGTCGACGAGTCGACGATACGCATCCTATGACCAATGCGCGCAACAAACCGAGCCGTCAGATTGTCGGCTTCTCGCTTTCGCCCGAGATGGCGCGCGCGGTAAAGGCCGAGGCTGCCAACCGCGGGCTGTCCCTTCGAAAGTTGTTCGAAGAGCTTTGGACCGGGTACAAGACCGACAAGGGGGAGGGGGGCAGTGGTTCTTGATGAGCGCCAGCTCGCCGGACTGGCTCATGCCCTGATTGGTGAAGGCCTTTCCGTTACGCGAGCCGAAGAGCTGCTGATAGCCTCTTCCGAGGCGCCCGGGGCGGAAGTCATCGAACCCATTCGAAAGGCCATTGCAGCTGGTGATGATCCGCTGGGAGAGCTGTTCTGCACCCTTCGGTCCCCCAAGCAGCGTCGGCATAGCGGCGCGACCTATACGCCGCACGCGATTGTGGCATCGATGCTCGCGTGGGCGGAAGATCAGGAGGACGTGCCCTCGCGCGTGGTCGATCCGGGTTGCGGTTCGGGCCGATTCCTGATTGCGGCCGCTCGCGCCTTCCCGAAGGCTAGGCTGATTGGTGTCGAAACGGACCCTCTCGCGCTGCTTCTGCTTCGCGCCAACGCTGCTGTTTGCGGCTTTTCCAAGCGCCTGTTCGTCGAGGCGCGCGACTACCGCGAACTGAAGCTTCGCAAGATCAAGGGGGCCACGCTGTTCATCGGGAACCCTCCTTACGTCCGGCACCATCAGATCAGTGAGAGATGGAAGCGATGGTTCGGTGAAACGGCTGCGCAGCACGGATTTCGTGCCAGCAAGCTCGCGGGTCTCCACATTCACTTTTTCCTTAAGACGCGCAGCATCGGCCGTCCTGGTGATTTTGGTGCGTTCATCACGTCGGCCGAATGGATCGACGTCAACTACGGCTCTGTTTTGCGCGAGATGCTCGCGGACGGGCTTGGGGGTGCGTCCCTTCATGTCATCAGCCCGAATGCGCAGCCATTCGCCGATGCGATGACCACGGGAGCCATCACCTGCTTTAAGCTGGGCGGCCGGACCGATGATCTCGCCATCCGCGCGGTTGAGGGTCTTGACGAACTCGACGATTTGAAGGGCGGGCAGGCAGTGCCATGGACCAGCCTCGAGAAAGAGGGCAGGTGGTCTCATTTCGTTCGCGAGGGGCCAGTGCCGGGCGCCGGTGATATCGAACTTGGCGAGTTGTTCCGCGTTCACCGCGGCCAGGTCACCGGTGCCAATAGCATCTGGATTGCTGGTGCGCGTGCGCATCGTTTGCCCTCCCGCTTTCTGCTACCGACGGTCACCCGGGCACGGGAGCTCATTGCGGCGGCACCATCGCTCGACCGCGACGACGCTTTGCGGAGGGTCATCGATCTGCCGGTGGATCTGAACGACTTGTCCGCCAAGGAGCGGCGGGCAGTCGACGAGTTCCTTGCCTGGGCGCGCGCCAACGATGTGCCGTCAGGCTTTGTGGCCCGGCATCGCCGCGCATGGTGGTCCGTCGGCCTGCGAGAGCCTGCTCCGATCTTGTGCACCTATATGGCCCGCCGCCCACCCGCATTCGTGCGTAATCGGTGCAATGCTCGCCACATCAACATCGCCCATGGCCTCTACCCAAGAGAGCCGATGGACGACGAACGTCTCGATCAGCTTTTGGCGTTCCTTACCGGCAACGTATCGACGACTTCGGGCCGAACCTATGCCGGGGGCCTCACCAAGTTCGAACCGCGCGAGGTCGAGCGTCTGCACATCCCGTCTCCCGATCGCCTGGCCGAGCTTGCTGGTCTATGAACCTTCCCAATGCCCACCGGCGGCCAAAGATCTGGACCGACGATGAACTCAAGGCGCAGGCGCAGTGCTCGATTGACGCCTTCGTCGATCGCAGGCTTAAAGAGCCGCGCGACCGCTATCGTGAGCATCTTCGCTTGCGGCAAAGCGGGGTCTTGCGCTTGTTCAAGACGCTGGTTGGAGTTGACCCGCTAAACCCAGACCCTGCCACCGTCAGAACGATCCTGTTCGACCCGGCGCTACTCGATGCTCTTCGCTACGTAGCGGGCCCTCCGGTGTCCGAGGACGATCTTGGGGTGCTGGTTACACGGTCAACCCAGCGCCTCACAAAGAACCGCCTTCGCGCAGATGACGAGCTGACGGTGAAGGTGCTCGGCCTGATATGCCAGATGTCCGATCCGGTGCGCTTCCCTTGGATCGATGATCGGCGGACGCCAAGCCTGCATGAGCTGAAGCATGCGATCAGAGCGACAGCGGCACTTCACGCGACACAGACGCTCCAAACCGAGCGTCGCGGCTATGGTCGAAAGGTCGAGTCCGTTCTGAAGGATCGATTGCTGCTGCAGGGCTATGAGAGGATTCCGACACCGAACAAGGGCAAGATCACCGCGCCCACGCACTGGCCATCGGCGAACACCTTTTATGGTGAATGCACGGTCTACGGCCGAAAGGCAGACATTCTGGTCGGGACCAATGATGGCCGCATCATCGCAATCGAGGCCAAGGACTCCTCGTCGGCGCTTAACAGCATCAAGCGGGTACTGAACGACACCGCGGCCAAAGCCAAGCACTGGCGCGCCAAGGCTGGAGAGGAGATCGTGCCCATTGCGTTGTTGTCGGGCGTATTCGGGATCGAAAGCCTGAAGTCCGCCCAGGAAAGCGGCCTTTATCTTGTGTGGACCCATGATCTAGACAGCTTTGTTGATTGGCTCTATTCCCAATAGAGGTGCGAGCATCCGATCTGGCGCGGTATTTACATAATCTATATTATCAATCTGGGATTTTTGATGTGCTGTAGGGCATCTGTTTCAAGATAAATTTGATCTTGGCCGCGTTCAAATGGATCCTGACAAGGCCTAACAATACACTCTGTCTATCACATCTCGGTTGTGACGCTCGCCCAGACCACAAAGCCGACGATGCCCACCATGAGGCAGATCAACCCGATGGTAAGTCGCGCGACAGTCTTCCAAATCGTTGTTTTTGGACGGTCAATAATGACATTGCTCATTGGCCCGCGAGCCCGCATGGCGAAGGCTTCCTGAATGACGTCGGCGGCACCGAAAGCGAGCAAAGCGGTAGCCACCATGAATATGGCTGCGCGTATGCCGCCTGGTATTGCGGCGGCTGAGATGATCGCGGCCACGGTCACCAGCGAACCGGCGATCCGAATCATTTCCGCCACCGGGATGATCCGATAGAGTCTGATCTTTCGGCTTGCCCTCAAGCGGATGAGCGGCGCGCCGCACGACGCACAGACGTGTGTCAGTCTCGGCTCGGTCCAATGGCCGATTGAGCGGCGGCATTTCGGACACTGAGCGCTGCCGATCCCGGCTGCCATGTTCATGTGCGTTCTCCTGCTGGCTGCGTGCCCAGGGCATGGCGAATCTCTTCTGCCCGCTCTGCACTGCACAGCCAGTTGCGAAAGCGCGGGTTCCAGATTGCCCGGCCTTTGCAGACGGCAGTCAGTTGCTCAGCCGCTGGGGTGCCAGGTTGGGCAAGGAAGGCAATTCGCCCGTCAGGTAGAACGCGCTCGGAAATGCCCTCGATCACTGTAACGAGCACGCTCGCTTTGGCGCCGTGCTTCCTAGGGTTTGGAGGCGGTTCCACCTCCTCCTGATCCGTTGCGCTTTGATCTTGCGGCTCTGGTCGGGAACCGGTCGCTGGTGCCGGCTCCGCGAGTGGCACGCCGTCCTGACCTTCTGGGGGAACCGTCACAGCTTCGCTCAGTGTTTCGGACCTAGTTTCGAGTTCGGCCTCTGGTTCGGCGGACACGTTCGCTGGTTGAATCTCCGGGCGGGGCGTAGATGCGACCGCGCGGTTCGGCATGTCATTAATCCCGAACCGCCGTCGCCAGGCATAGTCGGGTTGCACGTGCTGAGAGGCCAGTTGCATCCCAACGGCGCGAAGTTGTCCAACGCTAAGCCCTGTGAGAAAGCCAGTCGCATCGGAGAAACTGACGTCCTCGATCCATCGCTCATGGAAGTTATCAACCTTTACGATGCGCGTGCCGGTACCGATGCGCGTGCGATCGATCTTGCATGTCGGAGGGACGATCACCCACCCTTCAACGCGGCGGAACGCCGCCGAATGCTGGTGCGCCTCGAGCCATAGCTCCAGCAGCCGCGCAGCGCGGTCGGCCTGTGCGACCGGGTTGGGTATTTCGGTGGGTTGCCGCCTGTTCGGATACCAGACGCACCATTCGTTGTGCTCGTTCTTGGAGATGCGACCGCTGAAGTTCTTGGTCTCGAGCACGGCGATCCGCTTCAGGACGCGGTTCAGCAGGAGGTGGTCAAACTGCACGTAACCGTTCAAACCGTCAGGTAGCCTGAGGTCGTGGATCACCGCCACACGTTCAGAATGGCCATAGATGCGGTCAAGGATGTGGGCGGTTTCGCGCTCGCCCTCTGCTCCTTTTCGTATCGTATAGAGTTCCGCCTCGATGGCGCGGCGCTGGTCGGCGATGATCTCTCCCTTCAGCAGTGATTCCAGTACTTCGATATCACCGGAACGTCCGTCACTGGCCTTGAGGATCATCCACCGCCCCCTGCGCTTGGTCAGTGGCAGCTTGGGCCGTGGGTTGCGAAGCTGATGCGGTCTGCTGTGGCAGTCGGGCCTGAGCTTCGAGGATCAGCTTGCGGAAGGCATCGAGGACTGCGATCGAGGTGATCTTCCCAATGTCGGTCGAGCCGTAGGTGCCTCCCAGAGCGCCAACGCCGAGCCCCAGCAGAAGTCCGCCCCCGATCACGCCAACGTCCTTCTTGCGCGCGGAGCCGGTCGCCACGGCCTCCTGAAGGCCCGTATCGACATCGATCAGCGAGAGGAGCACCTGGCTTTAGAGAGTCTTGGTCTTGAGGCCGACCGCGCTCCCGAAGGCACCGCCGATGCCGCCGCCGCT